>NZ_JBALEQ010000031.1:0-4922 GCF_036917775.1 Nostoc sp. | reverse complement strand
TTGTTACTCAATTGCTGCATATATCGCTCTCCTAAAGCCGCTAAGATTGCTTCCTTGTTGGAGAAATACTGGTACACCGAGCCAACCGAAATATCAGCGCGCTCGGCTAAGGCATTAGTGTTGATAGCTTCTACCCCTCTCTCCGCCAGCAAATCGGCAGCAGTATCCAAGATTAAATTGCGTCGTTGCTGACCACGCTTACCTGAAGGACTACGACGGGCTTTTAGGGATGCGGGATTGCTATCCTCCGAAACGATTGAGTTCACTGTTTTATTGCTTTGAGATTGACTATGTGAGTTTTTGCTCATATACTGCCTACTATGAATATGAGTAATAGCTCACATTAACAAAGTTCAGACTAAATTTACAAGCAATACAATTACCAGGAGATAACGATCATGAATGGTAAAACAGCATTTGTAACTGGAGCGACAGGGTTATTAGGCAGTAACCTCTGCCAATTGCTAATTTCGCAAGGTTGGCAAGTTAAAGGGCTGGTTAGATATATTGATAAGGCGAAACGTTTTCAAGGAAGCAGCCCGGTTGAATTTGTTCAGGGTGATATTGAAAATGTGCCTGCTTTTGCTCCCGCATTAAAAGGAGTAGATGTGGTATTTCACACGGCAGCGTTTTTTCGAGAGTATTATCAGCCGGGTAGCCACTGGAAAAAGATGAAGCGCATCAACGTTGATGCCACAATAGAACTTTTGCAAGCGGCAGAAGCACAAGGGATAGCAAGAACGGTTTTCACCTCATCCAGTGGAGTAATTCAAACTTATCCCCATCAGGTAGCTACTGAAACCGCCCCTTACAGCGAATTCGCCCAAAAGAACCTCTATTTCAAAACTAAAATTTTAGCAGAACGAGAAATTTATCGGTTTTTGGAAACTAGTCAAATGGATGTGGTGATGATTTTACCTGGTTGGATGATGGGGCCTGGAGATGCTGCACCGACTTCTGCGGGGCAATTGGTGTTAGATATTTTGGGAAGGAAGCTACCAGGGATAATTAATGGTGGTGCTTCATTGACTGATGTTCGGGATGTAGCGGCAGCGATGATTAGTGCCACGGAACGAGGAAAACGGGGTGAGCGTTACATTGTAGCGGGATCATTGAAAACCATGAAAGATATTGCTTTAGAATTAGAAGCGATTTCAGGAGTAAAGGCTCCAAAAATAGTAATTCCTGATTGGATTGCACTCTCAATCGCATGGTTGCTAGAAATCTCGGCGCGTTCGACAGGTAGGGTCAACCCTATGCCATTAGTTGGTATCCAAACTTTATTGGAAAAAGCGAACTTAAGTTCAGCTAAAGCTATCCAAGAATTGGGCGTAACCTTTCGGCCTTTCACAGATACATTGAAAGATACAGTTCTGTGGTATCAGTCTCAAGGCTATTTATAAAACTCATTATTTCAACGTATATGTTGTTTGCCATTGGTTTGGCGGAGGGTCACTGTTTGGGCAATCCCAATGTACTCTTGAGGTGCAATCGTGTTCATACTCAGCACCACATTTGGGACATTTGCCAGTAAACAACGGATGCCAATCAAGCAACTCTAACTGTTGCTGTTGTGTCCAGCGTGGTCGAGGCTGTAGAATCAACTCGCCATTATAGTAGGTGTGGCGATCGCTCAGACTAGGGGCTAATTGATTAAGAACTCAATAAACCAGACATATTTAAAACTCGTTCTGACCAATTAGAAGCAACATCAGCTATGCTTACCCTTTGGCTTGATTGCTCCTTGATGGTATCCCAATTGCGTTGCCAATCTTGTAACAAGTCTTGAAGTTGGTTTAATTCGACATTATAGGTTTCACTATTTTGCTGTCTTAAAGACAAATACAACAAACTTTCGTGTAACAATACTGGAATAACTTGGTTACAATCGCTACTTTGTACCCAAGACTTCAAGTGTGCCAGACTTGATGCTAATTCACCCAATTGCTGTGGTTGGGTTAGATGTAAAAAACTAGCTTCAATCGCACTCCAGTTGGGCATCAAAATCCTCCTAGCAACTGCTGGATAAAAAATAATTTTGCGTTGAAGCATCGATTGAAAGAGTTAGTGGTATATTAGTACAAAAGAACTATCAAACCAGGTTCAACAGCTTCAAACTGCAATAGTTATTAATATTTTGTACTTCCAAATTGAGGAATGCTATGGCAGATTCTAATTCCCTACTTTCTTTGTATGAAGAATTAGTACAAGATCATTCCAGCCAATTCGATCCACAAATTGCTTCTTTGCAAGAGTTGGTCATTACACGAATGCAAGAAATTCGTGACGCAGAACAGAGCTTAGTAGAAACACAAGCAATAGAACTTAAACGGATCACTGATGCTCTCGCTACTGATGCTCGTTGCTTGTTGCCAACGCCAGGATTAAGAGCATTTGTACAAGAGTTAAAACAGACTAAAAGTAATAATTGGTACACGCGCAAATCAGAATTTAGTATTGCAGAAGATCCAACTACTTGGTTATTGGCGATGCTCGAACTACCGATAGGTTTGAGCAACTACCAAACTCACGAAGACCTGAATGGTTATGATGACGAACGTAACTTTATCGGGTATAGCTATACTCTGTCTCTAAAATTAGGTTCAGTTGAGCATTCGCTCAATGAAATACCATTAAAACGCATATATAACGTCAACGAGTGTAGTGAAACTTCTATAAAAGGGCAAATTGAGGACTACATTTATGGTGACGTAAAATATTTACTTAGAGATATGGAATATCCAGAGTCACAAAAACAGCAATTAGCGGCTGAAATCAGCACATTAGTAGGTTACTCCCTCAAAATATTCGCACTTAAACCTAGAAGAGCTATTTTTAATTATTCATCCATAGAGGAAGACTGATGCAATTGTATTTGAGCTTGTCAGCCTATGGTGGAGTTTCAACCCGTGAAGCATTAACAATATTTTGGAATGCAGGAATCCGGTATGTTGAGCTAGCAATTGGGCCTCGACCTGATACTGATTCAGCGCAAGCAGTAGAGGATTTTAGACAACAGGGAATGGTCTATCGAGCGCATCATGCTTTTGTTTGCAGCGCACGCCACTATCCTTTCAATCTAGCTCAACCTCAAGATTGGAAATATTTTGAACGATTGGCAGATTATCTAACTAGTATAGGTGTTACCGCTTATTCAGTACATGGAGGAAACTTTTGTAAAACCACTGAACGCGTTTTAGCATACACAACATTTGTAGAAAATATTCATCGTCTTCATCGGGTTTGTCTAACGCGAGGTATTATTTTGGGTGTAGAAACAATGTATCCTACACTCACAAATAGCACTGTTGAGAACCTTTTGGATAATGCTTCAGAACTTGCTCAATTTTGCCAAGATGTTCCCCAGGTCAAGATAGTTGTGGACTTGGACCATCTCAACATTTGGCGTGACAAAACCGAAATACTGTTGAATGAATGGTTGGGACTTCCACCAGAGAAAATTTTAGAAATTCACATTTCAGACAATGATGGACGGCAAGATATACATTCGCGGATTACGGCCAATACTTGGTGGTTATCTCAGATTACTAATTTTCCAAAGGGAATTCCCTTGGTGTTAGAGAGCCGATTAAATCGATTGCCTGTTTCAGTAGTGCAGCAAGAGTACAACCGGATCGCTGCTTTAACTTTCCGATAGTTAACTAATAATAGTTTGTAACAAGCCACTTATATTCTGTGATTGCCAAGGCCAAAGCCCTAGTAACCGAAATCTTTTAAGTGCTGCTTGATATGACTTCTTACTATTATATCCTTCCTCAATATACTGGTTATTGTAATAACCGTAAACTATCAAGCTTGCATCAATTGCTTTCAAAAATGATTCGGGTGCAGTTACAGAATTTAAACTTTTAAAAGACTCACTAATATATCTATGTATATAGTCGAGAAAATTATTAATTTCTTGGCGTGTAAACTCTGATTCAAATACTTCATTCTGGATTGGAGGTATGTCTGATTCATCTTCAAATACTTTATATATTCGATAATATATCCAGCCTTTAGCATCAAAAATATGCAATAAATAGAAAAAACTTCCTATTGTTTTATTAATAGTTAGTAATAATGGGAAACTAAAAGAGCCTTTGCAACTATCAAATGAATCACTGCTATTTCCAAAAAGCCAAGTTAACGTGATAAACGACTGTGCTAGGTTCAAATTGTCTTGGCTTTTATTTTCAGACAAGTAAATATTCTTGAAGAATGAATCTTCATCTTTAATAAAAAAACTATTTTTTTGAAGCTTTCTATATTCATAGTCATCTAATCTCCACAATTCATATTTAATTGCTTCTAATTCAAACTCGAATTTGATTCGCTCTTTAATTTGTCTAACTACTTGCTTCATGTGTTTTGAATCAATTTAGTAAGAATTATATAGTATTAATGTACTACTATACCGTTTAAATTTATTTTTTCCGACAGAACTCATGAAAATCTCCGTTAATGACACTCGCCACTGCTCTAGGCAATCGTTCATTTCATAAAAGATGGTAGTATTTGAGAGTATTTATCGTGGCGTTTAAGATGGCAATAGAAATGTATCCATCATCCTTTCGTTGCGATTGTGGACATGAATCGTATTTCTTTGAAAATACGATTAGGGTATTTGGATCTACACATCCACCAGCCAATCACAGACCACAGGCTGAAAATCAACTTCTGTGCGTTCGTCCTTGACGTTGGCGCAGCTATCGCCCCAAACCCATAACTTCACCTCATCCATTCCAGCCATTCGGGAGCCTCGGACACCAACTGACCAAAAATCTGCGGTTGTGCCTCCTCAAACACCACCATCACACCCCAACGCTCATCGCTTTTAAGGGTAGAGAGAAACTCTTTAATCGCATCCACACCAGACTCTAGCCGTTCCATGAAGCTGACAAAGTAACATTTAACCTGCT
>NZ_JBALEQ010000030.1:0-380 GCF_036917775.1 Nostoc sp. | reverse complement strand
GCTATTTATAAGTATGCTAAAAAACTATGCCCACATTGTTTAACTGAATCTGCTTATTGCCGCAAAATTTGGGATTGGGATCTAGTCACAGCTTGTTATATACATCAATGTGTACTGATGAAACAATGCTCTAGTTGTCACAAAAATATTCAGTGGTCTAGACCCGCAGTCACTCGTTGTCGATGTGGTTTCGATTTTCGTACAGGGCTTGCACAAACAGCTACCTTTCACCAAGTTAATCTGTCTGCATACTTATCCTCTTTGGAGAAAAGCCTTGCTACCGTGCAGATTAGCAGGGATTAAAATTTATCTGTAAGATGCCTCAAATTATAGTTTTGGAGTTTTGGTTCGCAAATTTCACTTTATGTGCGAATTCGCTA
>NZ_JBALEQ010000029.1:0-6745 GCF_036917775.1 Nostoc sp. | reverse complement strand
ACTCACTTAATTTCCAATTGATGATGTATCAAAAAAATGTCTTAGTTCGAGTGCTGTGAATGGATTTTTTATTGTTTGTGAGAAATCCGGGCTAACACCCATATTCGCGTTGAAAAGTACACCGGGCAAGAAAAACTAGAGAAGAAAACCGAAATTCAAAACAACCCGCCCCAAATCTTGCTCACAAATTACGTGATGCTAGAGTTAATGCTGTCTCGCACTCACGAAGATAAATTAGTAGCATCCCCCGATTTAAAATTTCTGATACTAGATGAACTGCATACTTACAGAGGACGGCAAGGTGCAGATGTCGCCATCTTAATTCGCAAACTTCGGCAACGCTGCGGCCAGAAACTTCTGTGTATTGGCACTAGCGCCACCATGTCTTCCGAAGGTTCCCGCCAGCAACGCCGTCAGGTAGTCGCAGATGTTGCTAGTAAATTATTCGGCGTAGAAATTCAACCCAGCAACGTCATTGATGAAACTTTAGAACGTTCTATCAAAAGTGCTGCACCCACCACAGAAAAATTGCGGGAAAGCATTATCCAAGGTTTACCCCCAAAGTCAGAACAAACCTTAGACGCTTTTAAACAGCATCCCCTTAGCCACTGGGTAGAGATGAACTTTGGTTTAGAAGACAAACAAGGACATCTCGTCCGCCGTACACCCATCACCCTAGAAACAGGTGCAAATCAACTCGCAAATGAAACCCAACTCAACGAGGAAACTTGCTTAAATATCCTCAAACAGATATTTCTTTGGGGAAGCAAAACTAAGGGGTTGGCATTTCGTTTGCATCAGTTTATTTCCCAAGGCGGTAGCGTTTACGCCACCATTGAAAATCGAGACAAACGACTTCTCACCCTGGAAGGCCAGTACACAACCACCGAAAACCGCTTGCTTTATCCCCTTGTCTTTTGTCGGGAATGCGGACAGGACTATTACGTGATGCACTACGATTCGGAAAAAGATATTGTACTGCCCCAATTACCCACAGCTTTAGATAGTCTTGACAATGAAGATATCAAAGAAGGCTACCTAACCCTTGATGAACCAGGACTTTGGGATAAAGAAGACGAAGAGAGACTTCCTGACTCATGGTTTAAAGAAACTAAAAGGCAAGGGCGTATTCCCGAAAAAAAATATGCACCTTTTATTCCCCACAAATTGCAAGTTCTACCCAACGGTAAAGTCATAAACTCTGTATTACAGGGAACTACCTGTTGGTTTATTCCTAAACCCTTTCTTACTTGTCTCCACTGCGGTGTATTGTACGACCAAAAGAAAAACGAATTTACCAAACTCTCTCGCCTAAGCAGTGAAGGACGCAGTACCGCAACAACTCTACTTTGTCTTTCTACCGTCAGTCGCCTCAAGCAAGTTTTTACTGGCGAGAAAGCCAAAGCCGCAAAAATCCTCAGCTTTACTGATAACCGTCAGGATGCTTCATTACAGGCAGGACATTTCAATGATTTTGTCCAAACCAGTTTCTTACGGGCAGCTTTGAATAGTGCTATTCAAGAAAATGAAAAGTTAACTCACAAAGCACTAGCGGCGGAAGTTGTCAAACAGATGGGTTTATCTCAAGCAGATTATGCAATTCAAATTGCAGAATTTGGCATTGGTAAACGCAAGAATGAAGAAGCTTTTAGCAATTTAATTGAATATCGGCTATACGAAGATTTGCGTCGCGGTTGGCGAATTGTCCAACCAAATCTAGAAGGATGCGGTTTATTAACTATAGAATACGCTGAACTATTAGCAACTTGTGAAAATACTCAACTCTGGCAAAAATACCGCCATCCAATTTTACTGCAAGCCTCACCTGCACAAAAATATTTTGTAATCAAAACCTTTCTTGACCACTTGCGAAAAAAACTGGTAATTGATGCGGAAATTCTCCAAAAAAATGGCATAGAACAACTGAAAAAGGAAGTATCTCAAGCATTAAAAGACCCTTGGACTATTGATACTTTTGAATATTTACACGAAGCTTTTTGGGCAAGCCTCAGTCCGACGGAGAAAAAAGGTAAATCAAGAACAATTAGACTGACATTTCGTGGTGAAATCGGGCGCTTTCTGCGTTCTAATCGGGCATGGAATTGGTTGCAAAAACCATTACCAGGGTCAGATTATAACGAATTAATTAATGCTCTAGTCAATGCTTTAGCAGATGCAGGTTACTTACACAAGAAGGAAGAAGAAGTCCAACTAAAAATTAATTCAATGGTCTGGGTCGCCTCAAAATTAAGTGAAATTCCCGCCGACCCTTTAATCTCGCGTCGCTTGCAGGGTAGCGAAAGAAATACTTCTGTAAATCAATTTTTTCAAGACTTCTACCAAACTAACGCCCATCAAATTAAAGCACTAGAAGGGCGAGAACATACCGGACAAGTCAAAAACGAAAAACGCCAGCAACGAGAAGATGAATTCCGTCATGGCAAATTAGCAGCTTTATTTTGTTCTCCGACAATGGAATTGGGGATAGACATTTCCGACCTCAGCGTTGTCCATCTGCGGAATGTTCCTCCCAGCCCAGCCAACTATGCCCAACGCAGTGGTCGCGCCGGCAGAAGTGGACAGGAAGCTTTAGTAATTACTTATGCCTCCATTGGTAGCGGTCACGACCAATATTTCTTTAAACGTCAAAGTCAAATGGTTGCTGGTGTCGTCGCCCCACCCAAATTAGAACTAGCAAACCAGGATTTAATTAAATCTCATGTGTATTCAATTTGGCTGGCACACACTGGCTTATACCTGGAAAATTCCATGAACCAAATTCTGGAGTTAGATTCACCCGACTGTCCGCTAAAAGAAGATGTAAATCAGCGAATCACTATGAGTCAGGAAAAATTAGCCAAATGTCTGGCAGCCACAAAACTGATTTTATCTGATACCTTCTGCCAAAACGATCTGAACAAAACCTCTTGGTATTCTGAAAATTGGTTACATTTTACCCTAGAAAATGCAGATAATGCCTTTGATCAAGCTTGCGATCGCTGGCGTAGACTATACAAAGATGCAGTTGAACAATTAGACAAAGCCCGCGACAGCACAAGTCGTTACACCAGAGGCTATGCGACCCAAGAAGAACGAGATATCGCTAAAGCCCAAGAAAAAGAAGCACTGCGACAAATTGACCTGCTAGTAGGACAAGTGCAAGGTAAAAGCAATAATCAGTTTGAATTTTACCCCTATCGTTACTTTGCTGCCGAGGGATTTTTACCTGGGTTTAACTTCCCCCGCTTACCAGTCCGGGCATTTATTCCCACAGAAGAAAGTGGCGAATTTATTTCCCGCCTCCGCAGCGTAGCTTTGAGAGAATTTGCCCCTGGTAATGTTATTTACTACGAGGGTAGTAAATTTTTGGTAGCTAAAACCAAAATCCCTGTTGGCGGTGCTGACTATCAACGGGTAAATGTCTGCTTTAAATGCGGTTATTTCCATGAAGGGGCAACCAGTCACCGCGATACCTGTGAGAACTGCGGAGCAAAACTTGTCGATAGTAACAATAATAAGGCTTTACTTACACGCTTATTATCAATGGAAACTGCGATCGCTTGGAGACGAGAACGCATTACCTGCGACGAAGAAGAACGCCTGAAATACGGTTACAACATCACCACCCATTTCCGTTACGACCAGCAAAAACGCCAATCAGCAACGGTACAGACTGCCGATGGTACAGAATTATTACGTTTAACCTATGGCGCTACGGCAGACATCTGGCATATTAATCGCGGACTGAACAAGAAAAAAAGTGAGGAACGAGGATTTAAACTTGATATCAAAACTGGTATTTGGGGCGATGCCAAAAACGACTCAGCAAAAGATAGCATTCACGCCGACGTTAACTTAATGGTGAAAAACACCTGCAATATTCTGGTTGTTGAACCATTAAGTGTACCCACAGACGAAAGAGAAGCTTTTATTGCCACCCTGCAATATGTCTTGGAAACTGCCATCCAAGCAGTGTACAAATTAGAAGCCGATGAACTCGACTCCGAACGCCTGGGAGACGGGAAATATTTGCTATTCTGGGAGGCTACGGAAGGCGGTGCAGGTGTCCTTTCTCAACTATTAGAAAAACCTGATTCTTTTCAAAAAATAGCCGATGCAGCTTTAGATATCTGCCATTTCAAAGAAATTAAAGATAGCTGTGTCCAAGCTTGCTATGAATGCTTGCTTTCTTACCGCAACCAGTTCGACCATGCTTTGATAAATCGCCATCTCATCAAACCCTTACTTGACGAACTGCAAAAAAGTACAGTGCAGATAGAAGGGATATGTCGTGATGAACAGTATCAACAACTGCTGCAACAAACAGACCCCAATTCTGAATTTGAACGCATAGTTTTACATGAAATTTATCACAGTGGATATAAATTACCCGATACTGCACAAGAATTGATTCCAGAGTCAAACTGTAAACCAGATTTTCTTTATAAAGAAGATTGCATTGCTGTTTTCTGCGACGGTTCAGTTCATGACAGCCCTGAAAAACGCAAGCAAGACCAAATTGAACGGGATAATCTCAAGCACAACACCAGTTACCATATCCTTGTCCTACGCCATGATGAAGATTGGCGAAGGGAGTTGACAAAGCTAGCAAGTCTGTGAGTGACTTTAGAGTGCTATCTTACTTCCAAAATTAGAACTTAAGCATCAATCAGTAACTAAATTTTTTGCTGATTGTGCATAAGTTCTTTTTCATTATAATCACTCATTTAAACATTACTCGCCGTTGTTGTTACAACCTCATAGATGGGAATACTGAGAGTAGTGTATAAATGATAATCTTATGTTTAATAAATCAAAGGAATCTTTACAGTTAGCAAAAACCAAGCGGCATTTAGCAGACAATTGCGAACAGCAGAGACTCATAGCTTTAGAAGAAGCACTAACTTTGGGTCAACAAGGTTTAGATTTGTTCACACAGCAAGCCTTACAGGATAATTCAGAAAAAATCCGACAATCTGCTTACTGGATACTTCATCAACACAACCCTTATCTCTGCAAGAATTCTGGAGAAATAAGCTCTAATAAACCGATATTCCCTACAGATACAATTGCCTGTGTTGCCATTAGTCCTGATAATCAAATTTTAGTGGGAGGAAGCTGGCAAAAAATTTGGGTTTGGAACTTACAAACAGGAGAATTGCTTCGCACCATTGATGCACATTCTCATTGGGTTTTATCTGTCGCTATTAATCGAGGTAGCAATACCCTTGTAAGTAGTAGCGCAGATACAACAATTAAAGTATGGGATCTAAGCAAAGGCTCATTAATTTGGGAAATCAATGCTCATTCCAACTGGGTTAATGCCGTAGAAATTACACCTGATGGCAAAACTATAGTTAGCGCAAGTGCAGACAAAACAATTAAAATCTGGGATTTAAATACAGGTAAATTGCAACATACCCTTAAAAACCATTCGGGTTCAGTTTTAAGTCTAGCAATTAGCCCAGATGGAAAAGTTATTGCCAGTGGTAGTACAGATAAAACCGTTAAATTATGGAATTTACAATCAGGAGAATTAGAGCGCACCTTGGAAGAACATTTAGACTGGGTACAAGCAGTTAAGATTAGCCAAGATAGTAGATTCTTGATTAGTGGTAGCCGTGACGGAGATATTAAGGTTTGGCAAGCACTTTCTAATACTGAAAATGAATTAACATCTGATTCTAGTTCAGATAATACAAGCTTAATTTCTAAAATTATAGGATTTATTTTTTTAATAGTAATTAGTAAGTTAACAGTAGGAGCCGTATTTTGGATTGGTCTGCCATTCCTTTCTATAGGCGACCTAATTAGCAAAAAAAATAAGCAGACAGATACATTAAATATATCTAAACTAAAATGTAGCCACTCTATTCATCAAGAGTTAACTGATACAGCCAATAACCTTATTATTAGCCCTGATGGCAAAAATATTATTAGCGCCAGTAATGATAACGCGAAGCAATGGTGTATTGAAACAAAACAATTAATCCGTACTTTGACAGGTCACTCTGGTTTTGTTTCTTCTGCTGCTATCAGCCCTGATGGTAAAATTCTTGCCACCGCCAGTAATGACTGGATTAAACTTTGGAATTTCCATACAGGTCAATTACTGCATCCGCTAAAAGGTTGTGCTGAATCAAGATTAAGCCACATATCAATTTTTCCCCTTCAAGTACAGCTTGAGTGTGGCCAGTGCCAAACCTTTAGTATCAAAGGAATCGACCAAAATGGTTTAGACATTAATGTTCAAGAATTATCATGGCAGGCAGAGGGAGGCAATATTGATAACAGTGGCTTATTTATAGCCGGTGAAAAAGAGGGAGAATTTACAGTTACAACTACAGCAGGAAGCTTCCAAACCTCTGCATCAGTTACTATTATCGAACCTTCCAGATTGACACAATTAATTATTACACCTCAAGAAATAAAGCTGGAGTGTGGTCAAGTTCAAGCTTTTAATATCAGAGGGTTAGATCAACGAGGTTCAGAAATTAGTGTAGAAAAATTATTGTGGCAAGCTACGGGTGGCACTGTTGATGATTATGGAACTTTCCATGCTGGACAAAATCCTGGGGAATTTGCAATTATAGCAAATTTAGAAGCAGTCAAAACCTCTGTTTCAGTCACACTAATTGAACCAGCCAAACTCAAAACTGGAGTTTAGACTAAAAGCGATATGAGAGAAAGCAGACCAAATGGAATTAGAGGTTAAAAATATTATCTTGTCAGCCTGAAAGCATCC
>NZ_JBALEQ010000028.1:0-57927 GCF_036917775.1 Nostoc sp. | reverse complement strand
TAGCAGCACCTGTATTGTTCACAGCCTTCAAGGAATTTCAAGAATCTCAGCAAATCACAGCATTTTTCTCTCACCAGAGACATAAAAGAGCGTTACTCATTACTTTAAAGCCGTGCTGGAAGCATGGGGTTTTAAACCTATTTTTCTGATAAAGATATTGACATCCCCCATTCCCCATGAATGGTAGTATATTCTCATGGCTGCTCTAATCCTTGCTATTGATGAACAAACTACTGGATGAAACGCTGTCAATTAAAACTGCTGAACGTATAAACAGCAGAGCTAGCACTCCGTTTGATAATGCTTACAAAGCAGCATTATCTACTGAGGGAGCAAGATATGTCCAAGGATTTTTAACTTTTGTAGGAAAGCCATACAGACCGATTGAACACAGTTGGATTGAACTAGGCGATGCCTCTGAGGTACGCATTATCGATCCAACATTACCGCACCTGAACAAAAATCCCCAAGAACTCTGGTATTTTGCAGCACAAAGGCTGACGGTTAAAAAACTGAAAGCCATCATTGAAGAATCAAAAGAAGATTATCCAGAAGATGAGCCATTACCAATCTATGGCGATCCACCTTATGAATATTATGGTGATGTAATGTTGGGTGGTCAGGAATATTTGGCAGCATATCAAGCCGCAGAAGCTAAATGCAAAGAAATTAACCAACTCAACCCAGAGAGAAACTAAATAATTCGTAATACTTCTCTACGAGAGGCTGCGCTCAATACAAGTTCGTAATTCGTAATTACGTATTATTTAATAGGATTTACCATCGCTGCCAAAGTATTCCCTATAGCCACAAATTTTTTCTCCACGCACATCAAAAGAAACCGCTACCCGATTTTTGTATAGCTGTCCAAACAAAAGTCCCTCATCTCTAAACTCAAAAACAGCCGTTGTTTCATTGCTAGTAACACGGTCTAAAGCATTTAGGTTCAAACCAGGACTGAAGGCTTCAAAAACGTACTCGAAAAATTCTCTAGCTCTCTGTTTACCGACATTCAAGCCGTGGAATTTTCCCATTGGAAACCAAAGGGTAAAATCTTCTGTGAGCATATCTAACAATGCTTCCCACTCTCCAGTTGCCATACCATAGGTAAGATGCTCAAATGCCTGTCGAGCAACTTTTAAAGTATTTTCTGAATCTTGTGTCATTCCCACCCACCATAACTAGATATAGACTAATGTTGTGTGACTTAAAACCTCACAACTACTTTGCCACAATTCTGACCACTGAAGAGATATTCTACAGCTTCGGGTATTGATTCTATGCCTTGAAACTGTCTTGGGTCAACGGAAACTTTGAGTTTATCTGTGTAGAACAGGTTTAATAGGCGATCGCGTGCCTCTGCCATATATTCTTTATAATGAGGCATGAGAAAGCCTCTCACAGAAGCAGCTTTCCAAAATAGCTGGTGATAAAGGCGTGGTTGTGTAATTTCTTCTACATCTTTTGCGTATTCGGATATGAAACCAACTACAACTAAGCGTCCGCGCACTGCCAAGTTTTCAACGCAAGTATCAAAAACCTGTTTACCTACACAGTCAAAAATTAAATTAATCCCATTGGGGTATTCTTGCTTGAGGACGTGATTGAGATTTTCTTTGTGATAGTTGATAATGCGATCGCACCCTAATTCTCTCAGTAACTTTGCCTTCGGCTCAGAACTACAAGTACCAATGACATGATTCCCGGCTAACTTTGCCAATTGCACTGCAATATGACCAGTTCCCCCGCCTGCTGCTGTTACTAAAACCACTTCATTACTTTTCATCTCCCCCACTTGTTCCAATGCAAGCAAAGCTGATACACCCGTGGGAATTAGTGTTAGTAACTCTGGTGTTGCTTCCCGCACTTTCACTGCTAAGTTTGCATCGATAACCTGATATTCTCGATAACCGCCGCCACGTGCCGTAGTTATGACAGCATCACCAATTTGAAAATCTTTGACATTTTCACCCATAGCAATAACTTTCCCTACAGCTTCCACACCCAAATCAAAGGGAGGAATTAAGTTAATATATGGAACGTCACCACGACAAAGTAAGGTGTCAAAGCCACCGTTAACGCCAGCAAATTTATTTTGAATTAAAAGTTCGCTAGCAGCAGGTTGGGGAATAGGAATTTCGACAATTTTAATGGCAGATTTAAAATCTTGATTCAGTTTATTTGCTATTAACTTTCTGTATGTTTGTACATTCATTGATACAAGTAATTTGGTGCAAATATTAAAAACTATGTTGAGAAATTTAAATTTAGGGTACGTTCGTTATGCTTTCACCTAACGCACTATTTATCAACAATCTAAGGTTCATTACACTATCCTTATAAAGCTTTATCCCACTCTAACTGATGGGCTAAACCATACTTGATAAAATCTTCTTCTTTAGCTTTATCGCTTTTCCCAAAAACACCTAAGCTGTAAGGATTATCTTGCATCCGTTGTGTGACTTGCTCTTTCTCAAATCGGATCACTTCATCTCTAGGCTTATCCGGTTTAAAAAAGTCAACAACCAAAACAGTTCTATCATAATTGGTGTAATTATGTGGACAGTGTGGATAGCTATGATCTAAAACCAGGAATTTTCCTTCATGCCAATAAAGTTGATCGTGGCATATTTTCATAGCCACATCTCCCTCTGGAACTATTAATCCCAAATACCCACGATTTGTATGAGGGTTATAGTTTACATGCAGCTTAATATCTAATCCCGGATGGAATGTACCATAATAGACGTTTCTGATGATATCATCATCAATAAAATTCACATTTTTTATCAAATTAGCTAAATTTGGAAAATACTTTTCTCTTAATAAAAGTGCTTTTTTGGATGCCTCATCTGGCCTATAATCAGGATATTGTATTTGATAAGTTTGAATATATTGTTCAATAAAAAGACCTTGAAATAAAATACCGAAAGCGCTGTACTTTGCATCACCTTTGGTTTTAATCGTTTTACTTTTAGGCCCCAGAATCTCGTAAGTTAACTTTAGTTCTTCATCAGATGCCTGGTTAATAAAGCGTTTAAATTCTTCTCTAATCACTTGCCAGTTATCTTCAAAGATTTTGAGAAAAGTAAATTGATTTGGGTCGATATTATATTCATTAAAGCTTTCCATTGTTTTTTCTCCTGAAGATGATTTCATAAAAAACCGTTATATATAATGATAGGATTTGGTCTTCGTCCAGATTCGATGTTGGAATTCCTGACTAAACTCATTTTAGTGTGAGGTCTACTGTGTCTGAAACTCCCGTATTAGATCAAATTATCAAAAATGTGCGAGTAGTTTGTCCCCATCAGGATGCAATCGAACTACTTGATTTAGGCATTAAGGATGGAAAATTTGCTCAGATTGCCTCTAATATTAGCGCAGACACAGGCAAACAGGTATTTGATGGCAAAAACCTGCTAGGCTTTCCTGGAGTCGTGGATGCCCATATGCACGTCGGTATCTATCAACCCCTCGACAAAGATGCTGTGACTGAAAGCAAAGCAGCCGCAATGGGAGGCGTAACTACCAGCTTAAATTACATCCGTACAGGGCAGTATTATCTTAATAAAGGCGGCTCCTACCGCGATTTTTTTCCAGAGGTTTTGGCGTTATCCACAGGTAATTTTTTTGTAGATTACGCCTATCACATCGCACCTATAGCTAGCCAGCATATTGACGAAATACCTTTATTGTTTGAGGAATACGGTATATCTTCGTTTAAAATCTTCATGTTTTATGGCGGATATGGGTTGCATGGTTTGTCAGACCAGCAAAACCTCTTTTTGATGATTAACAAAGAGGAAAGATACGACTTCGCCCATTTTGAATTTATTATGCGCGGTCTAACTCGCTTGATGGAAAAACATCCAGAAGCACGAGATACTATCAGCTTGAGTTTGCACTGTGAAGTTGCAGAAATTCTCAATGCCTATACTAAAATAGTTGAAAACGATTCTAGTCTGAGCGGATTACACGCTTACAGTGCAGCGCGTCCGCCTCATTCAGAAGGTTTAGCAATTTGTATTGCTTCTTATTTGGCCAATGAAACTAACTGTGCAAATATCAATTTGTTGCACCTAAGTTCGCGTAAAGCAATGGAAGCAGCTTTGACTATGCAAACTGCTTTTCCTCATATTAATTTTCGGCGAGAAGTTACTGTTGGACATTTGCTATTAGATGTCGATACTCCTAATGGTATTTGGGCAAAAGTTAATCCTCCTATCCGTCCTCGCGCTGATGTGGAATACTTGTGGCAAGCAGTACTAAACAATCAAGTAGATTGGATAGTTAGCGACCATGCTTGCTGTTCTGCTGAACAAAAAAGAAATGTTAAAGACCCGAATAATATTTGGTTAGCAAAGTCTGGTTTTGGCGGTACAGAATATTTACTTTCTGGTGTATTTAGTGAAGGTAGCAAGCGGGGGATGTCTTATAACCAGATGGCTAAATTGCTATCTTGGAACCCATCGCAGCGGTTTGGGTTGTTAGAAAAAGGCGATATTGCTGTTGGCTATGATGCTGATTTGGTGCTGGTAAACCCCAATGAAAGCTTTGTAGTGCGTGCGGCTGAGTCTGAGTCAGAACAAGGTTATACACCTTTTGAAGGAGTAGAGTTAACTGGGAGGGTGAAAAGTACCTTTTTACGTGGAAATCTTATTTATAACAATGGGCAAGTTTTAGGTTCACCCACTGGGCGGTATTTGAAACGCCCCCAGTCTTAAATAATTCCCTCTACATGAAAGTATTTGCAAATTTAAAGTAGAGACAAAATTACTTCATATTTTGGCATCTATTTATTCCAACCCGAAGGATAGTACGTTTCTAATGGTGGTTCCCAGGCATGGTACGAAAGATGAGGATAGCCACCACGAATAAGAGCAAATAATCCAGTTTCAGTGTATGCTGGGGCGTGTGTAATAAGTGGTGGACGCGAAAAATAACAACCTGGAGTCAAGAGACCTACCTGTGTTTTCATACTTCCCTGGAGGACAAATCCCTCTTCCGTCATAGGATGATACTCTCCAAAAGTTTCAGCAAACTGTGGTAATAATCCGATCAGCCAAGTGCTTCTTTTAATGTTAGTATCGGCACGCAGGGTTTTTCTCATTGCTCCTGGAGGAAAACCTGGAGTGAGAGTTTGAGACCAAGGAATTAGATAGGAATTTAAAGAAGGTATATAATCTTGTCTTTTTGCTCCTGGTGCATCAGTTAGCGATTTTATAAAAATGGGTTCAGCGCTTGGCATCCACAGGGCTGTGGTATTTTCTTGAGTACTCCAAGCTTCCATGCAGACACCTTCAGGAATAAAGCCGTAAGTGTATTGTCCAAGATGCAGTTGTCCAATTTGCATTTGTCCACTAAGAACAAAAATTTCCATATCACAATTGAAATAACCAGAATCGCTTTTCCAGTGTTGCGTCCACTCAACAATTTCTGTAGAAGAACCGTTTTCGGTATCGAAACTCAGAATCTGTGTTTTAGCACCTTCCAAAAGACCATCTACAACCCAAGATTTTTGGGGGACATCTGCTGATTGAATAAACTCAATGTGTTTTCTGGGCATAAAACTTTTAGAGGCTGTATATAGTTATTTACTCAGTTGCATTGCCCTATTTTGAGCAATATTAAAAGATTAAATTCTATTGGTTTTAAAAACTAGCTTATTCTAGAAAATCAATTACTACTTTTGATATTTCTTCAGGTATTTGATTCATCATACATATTGTTCCGCCTTCAATATCAATCATCTTTGCATGAGGAATTGCTGTTAAAATAAACTCTCTATTGTCTACGTTAGCAAAACCTAGTCTTTCTAATTGTTTTACGTCCTCTGTTCCAGACAATATTAGAGTTGGAGATTTAATTAAACGAAATCTTGCTTCCATTCTTTGGCAGTAATCGATAACAGCCAAAGGTGCATGCCAAGGATAGCCAAAACATTTTAAATCGTCCAAAACCCAACGATGATTTAACTCAGCAGAACCTATATAGTTTGCTCTGGCTGACCATCTTTGTATAAGATGGGAACCGTCTGCTTTTATCTTGAGATTTTCAAATTTATTGGATAAAGCTGCCTTTCCGTCTTCGCTAAAGTTATCTATGTTGCATAATATAATTTTTGCAACTCTCTCAGGATAAGCTGCTGCAACTTCTGCTGCTACACAAGCACCTGTATGGTTCCCAAGAATACTTGTGGTTTTTATTCCTAATTCATTTAGCAGTAAAAGAACAGTTTTTGCGTAATCTTCAATTGAATACATTTGGGGTGGTTTATCTGAATCTCCTAATCCTAAAAAATCCATAGCGATAACTAGTCTTTTTTGAGCAAAAATTGGTATCAACTCACGAAATTCGTCACCACTTCTGAAGTTTTGATGAAGTAAAAAAAGTGGTTCTCCTTCGCCACCAATACGATAAAGAATTTGTCCATCTTCTGTATCTAAAAAAGCTCGTTTGATTGGTTTGTTCATAAGACCTTGATAAAATACAGCACTTTGTGTAACGGTTTTGTACAGTAGTTGAGAAGATAAAAGTAAAAAATCAGATAAAACCCTACTCAGTAGACCTGCGGGAGAAAATTATTAGCGTTTACGAAGCGGAAAATACATCTATTCGCAAAGTAGCAGAAAGATTCAAGGTAAATAAAAATACAGTACAAGACCTCGTGAAGCGAAAACGAGAAATAGGGACACTAGAGCCAAGTGTAGCAACTGGAGGAAAACCGAGCCAACTATCTGGTTATGAACATTTGAGCTAGAAAACTCCTAAAAATATTCTGAGACTGTATACAAATGTAAACAAGTTTGAAAAACGAGAAATTCGCGCCTCTCAAACTTGTTTGTAAAAATTAACCTAAAGCTAGAACAACATGGATAACTCAAAAGGATTTTGTTACCAATTGAGGTTCAAAGATACTTTTCTAGAGTGGAAGCCAATGTACTTTTAGGTACAGCACCTACCACCATATCTACTTTTTGTCCATCTTTAAAAATCATTAATGTAGGAATACTGCGGATGCCGTACTGACTAGCAACTTGAGGATTTTCATCCGTGTTGACTTTGACGACCTTGATTTGACCTTTGTACTGTTCGGAGATTTCATCGACAACAGGAGCTACCATACGGCATGGTCCGCACCAGGGTGCCCAAAAGTCAACTAAAACGGGTACATCACTGTCGAGTACTTCTTGCTTGAAACTAGAATCGGTAACTTGTGCGGCTGTTGACATGCCTAAAACCTTCGCCAATAATATCTGAACTTGGTGAAAATTCTACCATAGCAAAAACATCAGCTTGGGAGTCTAAGGATGTACATTTGCAAAGAAGCTCTAGAATTTATTTACAAACATAAGGAACCGCCCGAACAGTAGTCCGGGCGGAGTGTGGTGTGAGGAGTGAACGGAAACATTCGTCTCCGCTATCTCTATTGTAGGCGACATATCGGATTTTTCCAGCAATTGTTTAGGGGGCTGGAAAAATTTATTGCAGAATTGGGAATTGGGGATTGGGGATTGGGAATTGGGAATTGTTATTTTTTTTGTCCCCCTTGTCTCCTCCTGCTCCCTCTGCCCCCTGCCCCCTGCCCCCTGCCCCCTGCCCCCTGCCCCCTGCTCCCTTATTTCCCCATACCTAATTGTTGAGCTTTTTGGTAAACTTTACCTTCAGTTAATAAGGAAGGCGCAATTACAACTTCCACTTGCTGCATTTCTTTAATATTTTTGGCTCCTAAAGTGCCCATGCTCGTCTTTAAGGCTCCTAAAAGATTGTGAGTGCCATCATCTAGCCCGGCTGGGCCAATGAGTATTTGCTCTAGGCTACCAGTGGTGGCAACGCGAATGCGGGTACCACGAGGCAACACTGGACTAGGAGTTGCCATACCCCAATGATAACCACGTCCTGGGGCTTCTGCGGCTCTCGCAAAGGGTGAACCAATCATCACACCATCAGCACCGCAGGCGATACATTTACAAATATCGCCACCGGTGATTAAACCGCCATCAGCAATAATGGGGATATAGTTACCAGTTTCATTGTAGTAATCATCTCGTGCTGCTGCACAATCGGCGATCGCAGTTGCCTGTGGCACACCCACACCCAACACCCCACGGGATGTACAAGCAGCACCGGGTCCAATTCCCACTAGTACGCCAGCCGCCCCAGCTTTCAACAAATTCAACGTCACATCGTAAGTTACGCAATTCCCCAACACCACAGGGATGGGCATAGAACGGCAAAATTCTGCTAAATCAAGTGGTATTATCGACTCTGGTGACAGATGTGCAGTAGAGACTACTGTAGCTTGGACAAAAAATAAATCGGCCCCAGCTTTTGCTACCGCCTCACCGTATTTACTAGCACCGGCTGGAGTTGCACTTACCGCCGCAATGCCACCTTGTTCTTTAATTTCCTGAATACGTTTTTCAATTAATTCCGGCTTTATTGGTTCGGCATAGAGTTCTTGCATCAAGGCAACAAATTCATCTTTCCCCACAGAGGCAATCCGATCTAATATTGGCTCTGGGTCAACGTAGCGAGTGTGAATACCCTCTAAATTGAGGACACCTAATGCTCCCAACTGTGACAAACGTACAGCCATACGAACATCTACTACGCCATCCATTGCACTGGCAATTATCGGAATTTCTCGCTCAATATTGCCAATACGCCACTTAGTATCTGCCAAACTAGGATCTAGTGTTCTGTTACCAGGAACTAGAGCAATTTCATCTATTCCGTAAGCTCTACGAGCTGTTTTTCCTCGCCCAAGTTGAATTTCCACGCTTTAACTTTTATTCAAATCTGTTTAAGCTAGGGTATCAAATTGTGAGATAAGTTGGGGCGTTTTTTTCCCTGAGCTACACAGATAAATTCCATTTACGCAAGTCACCACTCAAAACTTTGATGGACGCAAAGTATTCACTAAGCAACCAAATGAGCAAAAACAGTTAATTGGTTTTTATATTGTGTTGTTTGAGGGTTAATGTTGCGCTAGTTTTGCGTAGGCGTAGCCCGCCGCAGGCATCGCTGTGGTTTCATGTGTCTATTATTACTTAGTTATTATCACGATTATTGGCATTAATGTTCTTAATTTACCTATCTTGAGTTACATCAAGATCATACAAATTCCCACTGATGATTTACCGTTTATTTTTAGCTGCATCCACACCAGTGTAACCAGTTGCTATCCAAAGTATGGCTCTTGCTCCATCACGGATAGATTTTTCGATAGATTCAGGGGGTTTTTCTGAAGGGACTGGCACTGGTTTTAAATAAATACCTCGACTACCCAAAATAATTTCGCCGATGACACAAGCCCGGCGCATGTGGAAGTCTGAAGTAATTAAATAAACGCTCTTGATACCACGAGCTTGCAAATCATCTACTAACGTAGTAAAATTAGTAACTGTATCTACGGCTTCATAATCCAGATGTAAACGCTTGGGATCAACACCAGCTTTGGTAAAGACTCGTTGGGTGAATCTAGGTGGACTACCCCCAGTAATCCAAATTGGTATATTTGGATGCTGGCGAACAAATTCGGCCGTAAACTTCTCTCGCTCTAAACGTCTTGTTGAACCACCCAACACTACAACTGCTTGCGGCTGTACAAATTGGTTTTGTACTTCTTTGTATCCCCACCAGATGATTAGTGGTAAGACAAAAGCCATAAAACGAAAAGATTTACCTGTAAAGAGTAGCTTATTCAAGGCTCGATAACTTTTTTTACTGAGTCAAAAATTTCCTCTAGCTAGAAGAAAAACAATAGTTGATAGTAGAGTAGCAAACTCCTCAATGATCTGCCCAAAAATATAAATTTGGGTGACTTTCATGTTACAGCGCGATTAAGCGGGTTTGAAGTTTTTCCTTTAATTGATGGATTATCCTAACCTGTATCGGAAAATTCATCAAAGGGTTCTAGCACCTTGTAGAAGAACTCCATTTAGGTTATCTCGAAAATCTCTTTACTTTTAGAAGAGACTTTGAAATTTCCCCCTTCCCGTGTCGGCAAGGGAGTTAGTTTTTTCGTGGGTTTTTCTAGATGACCCTAAATTTCGCGTCTCTACACACTGTATTGAAATCTGATTGGCATCTATCCTACTCGTTAGTTGCTGCTTCTAGCCAGATTTCCACATCATCCGCTAGTAACTTCTGTGCAGCATCCAGCATTGATGTTGCTATGTCTTTGAGGTCTTCGCGGTTGTTCAAGTAAGTTTTTAAGGCTTCCATTGGGTCGATGCTGCTACTTGCGCTCAATTCAGGAATCCGGGGTCTGGCTAGTTGACTGACTAATTCTGCTTGAATGGTGTAGGTATGAGCGGGACTTAAAGCAGTATGTAGAGAGGAACTGTCAATTAAATCCATCTGTTCGGAGCGGAGTTTGTAAATTAGCCGCACTACAGCATCTTGAATATCATACTTAGCGATCGCTTTCATTAACACTGCTTGCGGCTCATCTGCTTTGGAGACATCCACCTCAATGGTGCGGAAAGTCCGAACTGTTAAGGGACAAAATTCCCATTCAGCTCTTCCTCGCTCCAGTTCCAGCATTACATAGCCTTTATCTTCTTTTTCTTCACTAAAATCTACCCGCTCAATACTTCCCGGATAAATCACCGGCGGGTTGTTAGATTTATTGAGGTTCTGGTGGCGGTGGACGTGTCCCAACGCTACATAATCAAAACAAGGTCGCGTCAGCAAAGATAAGGGTAGAGTAAAACCTTTACCCACTGCCAAAAAGCGTTCTGCCCCCAAGCTAGCGTTGTCAGCCATCAAATGAGCTAAAAGCACTGTTGGCACATCAGGGTCAAGACGGCGAATTTCCCCTTCCATTACAACTCGCAGACGTTCCGTTAACAGTTCGTTGACTTCTGCTAAAGACGAACCTTCAGTCTCTTGGCGAGTCATCAGGGTGGAACGAGTCAACCAAGGGAGGGTAATTACTTGCACTTTGCCATTGCGGGTTTCGATGCAGTGAGTAGTTAATGTGTCACCGACAACAAACCCTGGCACTCCCAAAGTGCGGTAAATATTTAAACTCGCTCCTCCCTGTCCTTGAGAATGTTGGTCATGGTTGCCTACTAACAATACTGTGGGAATATTGGCATCCATAAGACGGCGAAATTGGCTGGCAAAAGCTTGTTGTACATAAGGCGGTGGTGTCGCATCCGGGAAAGCATCGCCACCAAATATCACCATATCAACAGCATCTGTCAGCGCTCTGTCAATACATATAGACAAAGTATTTACAAAATCCTCCAATCGTGTATTTAACCCAGTTGTAGGATTAATTCGTCCGTGGGAGAAGCCGCTTCCCATGTGGATGTCGGAAAGATGGAGGATTTTTATCATATTTGTCTTTCGCCCTTAGTCATTTATCCTTTGTCTAATACTAATGACTAATACTTCGTCTTCGCTCAGTACAAGTGACAAATGACCAATGACTAATAACTAAATATGAATTCCGCATTCTGTTTTATCACTTCCCCGCCAGCGTCCGGCGCGTTCGTCTTCACCTTCGCCTACTTTGGTGGTGATAGGTTGGTCGCCGATGCTGGGATAACCTTGGTCATGTAGAGGATTGTAGATGACTCCGTGTTCAGCCACGTAAACCCAACTATCTTGACGTGTCCAGGTAGCGATGGGATTTACTTTCAACCGACCTTTACCGTCGAATTCAAATATGGGCATATTTGCACGGGTTACTGCTTGGTCACGGCGGCGACC
The DNA here is from genome assembly GCF_036917775.1 of Nostoc sp. Classification (GTDB taxonomy): domain Bacteria; phylum Cyanobacteriota; class Cyanobacteriia; order Cyanobacteriales; family Nostocaceae; genus Nostoc. Next base: position 46,197 of record NZ_JBALEQ010000028.1, on the reverse strand, counting down.
AGTAATCCAAGCGACGCTGTTGAGTTCGTCTAGACCCCGTAACAGTGGCTCAATTTTTGTAATGTGGTGGAATTTAGCAATATCCGTATCCCAAAGTTTATCGCCGTATTTGGCTTCAAAGGCTTCACGGGTTTCTACGTCTGGAGTTTTGAAAGTTTGCAAATCCAGATTGTAGATTTGTTTAGCTTTGGCAACTAATTCTAGGCTTTCAGGGAAGTGGTGCAAGGTGTCGAGAAAGATTACAGGAACGGGATGCTTCAGTTCACTGTAAAGAATATGGGTAATTATCATGTCATCCACGTTAAAGGCGCTGGTTTGCACCAATCCCGTTGGGATATTTTCTATAGACCATGCCAATATCTCTTTGGGAGTGGCAGTTTCAAATTGCTGATTTAATGTTTCTAAGTCAAAAGCGATCGCTTGGTTTCTAGATGCCGTGGAGACTGTCATGATAATCTTCTATTCAAATATTTCTACCTTGATTAAGATTTATTTTACTCCATAAAGGCGCATATTCCGCTCGGAGTTCAGGTATTTATTCTGTTCGGAAAATACTACATTTTGGATCTGGAGAATCGGAAGTGGGGAGATTAAAAGACTAACCCCTCATAAGTAAAAACCGATACTTAAGTTGCAAATTAATTTTTTGTTAAGGAATTTTACGGGATTTTAAGTTTTACAGCGCTTTTATAGATATTTATACTGATTTTGATATGGTTAAGGAACTATTAAAAAAGGATTTTTACTTAAATGAACGATTCAAAATTCAGCAATCCATTAGGTCAATCTATAATCATGGGCGCTTTAATGATGTTAACTAGTGTTGGCGTTATTACAATAATGAACTTTTTCTAAGAGCGGAATTTCTAATTTTAGCAATAAGACTTCACATAGTCCTGCTCAAAAGTGAGTGGGATTTTTATTTTTTATCTAGATATATCAGTGTATATTAATTTTTTTCTGTGACTTTCGGCTCAGAAGGATTTTTAAGCCGTGTTTTTACTTAGCTTTACCTCAGAGAGCTTAAAATTGATATCCGTCTAATGACTGATTGGTGCTTTTGCCCCGGCACCGCCTTTACCCAAGAATAGTAATAGGGGTAATGAGCAAAGGAACCCGATTCCTACCACTCGAAAGCAATCTGCATAAGATAAAACAGCAGCTTGAGTATTTACTGTTTGACTTAATAAAGCTAGTGCTTGTTGCTGTGCTGTTGCCGCATCTATGCCTTGGCTTTGAAGTGCCCCATTGAGCAAATCTAGACGTTGATTGGTTTCTGGGTCATAAGGGCTAAGTTTTTCTAACAAGATAGCTCGATGAAAAGTTTGTCTTCGATCAAGCAGAGTAGTAAGTAGGGCAATGCCGATGCTACCACCTAGTTGTCGAGTCAGGTTGTAGAAACCAGATCCAGCAGAAACATCTTGTTTGGGTAGCGGGCCTAAAACTGCCAAACTCAAAGGGAGAAACATCAACACAGTAAAAGCCCCACGCCATACCAATGGCCAAAATAAATCATCTGTGCCCGTTTGTGGGGTAATTGCTGCTAGTTGAAACATAACTCCAGATGAGCCGACAGCGCCCATTGCAATTAAAAATCGGGCATCAATTTTACTGGAAAGCTTGCCTAATAGAACCATGACGATCGCAGACGCTAAAGCACCAGGCGCTAACAATAGTCCTGTCTGCGTTGCCGTAAAGTGCAGTACACTTTGAGCAAATATCGGCACTGCAAAGAGTGTGCCATAAAGCCCCATACCCACTACTGCTGAGAGAACGCTTCCCGCAGCTAAAGAACGGTGACGCAAAACTCTCAAATCAACGGCAGGATGGGCTATTTTCAACTCGTACCAAATAAATAGCCCTAATCCGATAATACTGGCGATCGCTAAGGTGGTGATCAAACCGGAGGAAAACCAGTCTTCTTTCTCTCCTTCTTCTAACAAAGTTTGCAGACAGCCGATCGCAATAATCAAAAACCCAATGCCGAACCAATCGACAGATTGGCTTTGCGTCTGGCTTTTGTCTTTGTCTTTAGGCAAAAACATGAAGGACATCGCTACTGCAACGATCCCGAAGGGAATATTAACAAAGAAAATCCACCGCCAGCCCAAACCATCTACCAAGAATCCTCCTAAAGTTGGGCCGATAGCTGGGCCAGCAATTACACCTACCCCAAAAACTGCCTGTGCCAAACCCTGTTCAGCAGGTGGAAAAGTCTCGAACAAAATTGCTTGGGCTTTAGCTAGCAACCCGCCACCACATAAACCTTGAAGAATTCGGGAAAGAACCAGCATCGGTAAATTGAATGCTAACCCGCATAAAACCGAGGCAATGGTAAAGCCAATCAACGAAAAGATAAAGTAAGTTTTGCGTCCAAAGTAATCTCCCAGCCATGCAGATAAGGGAATTAAAACGACATTTGCGATCGCATATCCAGTTACTACCCAACCTACCTCACTGACAGTTGCACCCAAACTAGCCTGCATATCCGTCAGGGCAACGTTAACAATACTAGTATCAATTACTTCTAAAATTGCACCCAGAGAAGCCGTCAAAGCGATCGCCCACTTCAATGGCCCGTGGACATAACCAAATTGATCAAAACTAGAACGTTTAATATTGGTAGCCATTGTCAGAGCGATTCCCAAAGCAAAAATTAAATATCCTATATATACGCTACGGTAGCGTATCATATAAGAATGGTCAAGGGAGACTTCAACGAAAAGCGGCAGAAATACTTATGCTAAAGATGGATAGTCACTTTTGTTGTTTTCGTGTATGAAAACTTGGTAGTAGGGCTTATTTGTTTCCCTGATGCTTGTTCTGTTACCAAAGCCAGAAGCAGATTGCCAAGAAGATATTGCTTGGGAATGATATTTTTATGAGTAACCAAATCAACAGCCCTTCAGGACGACCGCGCAGCATCCACGCCGACCAAGCGATTCTGCAAGCGACCTTAGACTTGCTTGCAGAGGTAGGATATCAGAGCATGAGTATAGAAGCGATCGCTTCTCGTGCTGGAGTTGGTAAAACGACCATCTATCGGCGTTACACTTCCAAAGAAGAACTAGTTGCAGACGCAATAGAAAGTTTGAGAGATGATTTAGCGATCCCCGATACTAGCAGCTTTTGGGGAGACATGGATATTTTGATTGAGAATGCCGCTAAAAAGATAGATAGTCCCCTTGGTCGTCAGACACTCGCTTTAATAATTAGTACCGCGTCTAGCAATCCTCAGTTTGCAGAGGTTTACTGGACAAAATATACAAAACTCCGACGTGAAGCATTCTCTAAAGTACTTGAGCGTGCCCAGTCTAGAGGTGAAATACACAAGGATGCAGACGTAGACTTAATTATCGATCTGGTGAGCGGGTCACTATATTATGCACTGATCTTTAAACCCACAACCGAGCCAGTAGAAGCATATATGCGCCGCACAATGAATCTTCTCCTCAAAGGGATTGGGAATTGGGCATAAGGCATGGGGACAAATCTGAAATAAGGCTTTCTTAGATCAGAACTATTAGAGGGACAACAAGAATAACTATGCCCATTCCCCCTTCCCCATTTCCCCTTCCCCCTTCCTACCTTTAACTTGTTAGCAAAATAACTTTTCACGAACGGTCGTAAATGAGATGATGGGTTAATTAGAGAAAAAGGTAAACAATTGTTATTTTTCTCCTTCCGCTTCTGGTTGCAGAATAGCATTACAGTACTGAATGAGGGTTGTCAAGCGATCGCTAATCGTCTGAAGTCTCGTCTGTGCAGTCGATGCTTGCCGCGCTCCTTGCAAAAACATCACATCTATTGCCAACAAACGCAATTGCTTACTCATTTCCGTTTGATAAGACTGCACTCGCCAGTTTTCATCAGCCAAAGGCACAATCTGCTGTCCGAAAAATTGCTGCAACGAGGCTACACGCACTCGCAGTTCTGGCGCAGCGATTTGCGTCGTTGTGGCATCGGAGCGTAATTGCTCTAGCAAGGTTACGAGTGCCAAATATTTCTCAGGGTTTAAAGACATCCAGTGCTAGTTAAGATAGTATTAGTGTCAAGTAATTTTTCTTTTACAATAAACTTTCTTAAAGGCTTATTAGCACTAAAAGCCTCAAATGCTGATTTGAGGCTTAGTTTGCCATCAATGGATTTTCAAGGTTGATGGGCGACAGCATTTTCTTAGGGTGATGCTGCCACTTTTATTTATCATTCACTTATCTACCGATCCTATCCAAACAAACTTGTATGAGCAGTCTAGCTATAAATTCATCAGTTGATCTAGCCATTCCGGAATGGTTAAAAAAATGTTTGAAGGAGTCATCGACAAGTAACGGCGAAGTGGAAGATGACCGAAGGCATAGTGATGCAGTTTTAATTGGTCGCGCATTTGAATTTGCTTACCAACTGCATCAAGGTCAATACCGCAAATCGGGAGAACCATATATCGCTCATCCCATTGCTGTAGCCGACTTGCTGCGTGACTTGGGAGGTAGTGCTGCTATGATAGCAGCTGGATTTCTCCATGATGTCGTTGAAGATACAGAAGTTACAAGTCAAGAAATAGAAGAACGCTTTGGCCCAGAAGTGCGGCAATTGGTTGAAGGTGTCACCAAGCTTTCTAAAATCAATTTCACTAGCAAAACCGAAAGCCAAGCCGAAAACTTCCGGCGGATGTTTTTGGCAATGGCGCAAGATATTCGGGTCATTGTGGTGAAATTGGCAGATCGTTTGCATAATATGCGAACTTTACAATATATGTCAGAGGCTAGCCGCCGCCGCAGTGCCCAAGAAACGCGAGATATATTCGCGCCTTTAGCCAATCGCTTGGGGATTTGGCGAATTAAATGGGAACTGGAAGATTTGGCTTTTAAGTATTTGGAACCGGAAGCTTACCGCCAAATGCAAGAGCTTGTTTCTGAAAAACGGACGGCGCGAGAAGAAAAACTGGCTAGAGCTACGAATATGTTGCAAGAGCGTTTGCAGCAAGCCGGAATCCGCTTTCAGGATATTAGCGGTCGTCCCAAACACCTTTATAGCATTTACCAAAAAATGCACCGCCAGCAAAAAGAATTTCATGAAATTTACGATTTGGCAGCGCTGCGGATTATTGTTCAAAGCAATGAGGAATGCTATCGAGCTTTGGCGGTGGTTCATGATGCTTTTCGCCCAATTCCTGGGAGATTTAAAGACTACATTGGGCTGCCAAAGCCTAACCGTTACCAGTCGCTGCATACTGGGGTGATTGGACTAACTGGTCGTCCTTTAGAGGTGCAAATTCGGACAATCGAAATGCATCATATTGCCGAATATGGGATTGCCGCCCATTGGAAATACAAAGAAACTGGAGGTTCTAGTATTAGCCATTTGACAGGCACAGATGACAAGTTTACTTGGCTGCGACAACTGCTAGAATGGCAAACTGATCTCAAGGACGCACAAGAATATCTTGATAGTGTCAAGGATAATCTATTTGAAGATGATGTCTATGTCTTCACCCCTAAGGGGGATGTTGTTCCTTTAAGCCCCGGTTCTACCACTGTAGATTTTGCTTATCGCATTCATACGGAAGTTGGAAACCACTGTTCAGGGGCGCGAGTGAATGGGCGAATGGTGTCTCTGTCAACCCGACTACAAAATGGCGATATTGTAGAGGTTCTTACCCAAAAGAACTGCCATCCGAGTTTGGATTGGTTGAACTTTGTCAGAAGTTCGGCGGCGAAATATCGGATCAAACAATGGTACAAGCGATCGCGCCGGGAAGAAAATGTTGCCCGTGGACGGGAATTGTTAGAAAAGGAACTAGGTAAAACTGGTTTTGATAGTTTGCTAAAGTCCGATGCAATGGAGACTGTCGCCGAAAAGTGTAATTACCACAGTGTGGACGATTTACTTGCCGGTTTGGGTTATGGTGAAGTTACGTTGAACTTGGTGCTAAATCGTTGGCGAGAAGTGGCGAAGGGACAACAACCAGTTTCCACAGTGTCGCCATTTATCCCCAAAGAACCATCATCAAAAGCTTTGCGAGATGCACCTCCAACAACTTCCCGCGCTAGTGATTCGCCAATTGTTGGAGTAGAGGGGCTGGTGTATTATTTAGCTGGGTGTTGTACCCCGATTCCTGGCGAACCGATTATTGGTGTGGTGACGCGAGGTAGGGGGATTTCAATTCATCGCCAAGGCTGCAATAATCTTGAGTGTGTGGAGTATGAGCGTTTAGTACCAGTCAGGTGGAACCCAGCCGCCGAAAATAGTGGTCGTCCGCACACGTATCCAGTAGATGTTCAAATTGAAGCCCTTGACCGTGTAGGGGTGCTAAAAGATATTTTGTCACGGTTGAGTGACCAAGGAATCAATGTCCGCCATGCACAGGTGAAAACTTCTGTTGGTCAACCTGCATTGATGGATTTAGGAATAGATATACGCGATCGCTCTCAATTAGAGCAAGTGTTCGTCCAAATTAAGAAAATGAGCGACATTTTGAATATCCGCCGCGTTGGTCAAATTGACGAGTAATAGGGGTATCACTATCTCTATAACAAAAAACCTTCTCTTGCTTACCTAACAGCCTGTCTGGGAACTCAATGTGGTGGCTATAAACTGCGTCTCAAGAGATAAAACCTTCCCTGGCAGGTTCATCAACTATTGATTAGTGTACACATTAGTTCTAATTCCTATGCAACAGTTATTTCCCGGAGAGGTATTCGCCAGCACTGGTGATTTTGACATTGGTATTCGCCAACTGATACCCAGATATGATGAGATGTTGGAGGTAATTACCCGTTGTCTACATTCCACAAGTCTGCGGATATTAGAATTAGGTTGTGGTACAGGCGAACTTAGTCTCAAAATACTCAAACGCTTTCCAAATGCCCAAGTAATTGCTCTAGATTACTCACCTCGAATGTTACAATTTGCCCAAGATAAAATCACAGCATCTGGATATCAAAAACGTTGGGTTGGTACACAAGCAGACTTTGGTGATTGGGCAAATAATCCAGAAAAATTAGATATTGGTAGCAAATTTGATGCCTGTGTCTCATCCTTAGCAATCCATCATCTCCAGGATGAGATGAAATTAAAGTTATTTAGCCGAATTGCTGCTAGCCTTGCTCAAGATGGCTGTTTTTGGAATGGAGACCCAATTTTACCGGAATCATCAGCCTTAGCAGAAATTTATCAGGCTGCACGAGAAGAGTGGTCAGTTGAACAGGGAACTAATTTAACAGAGATTCGTGCAAAGCTTGGTACGAGCAGCACTCAAGGTTACTCTAGTCAAGACCAGCTAGCTAGCTTAGATACTCATTTACAGATGTTGAGCAAAGCTGGATTTAAAACAGTTGCAGTCCCTTGGAAATATTATGGTCTGGCGGTGTTAGGTGGCTGGCGATGAAAGTCTTAGGTTTTGGATACTGGATTTGGAATTTACCTGTCCCTAATCGATATTTATCGGATTAGCAGACTTATGGTAACAAAACAGTAATAAATAACATTATTTCCCTTGATTAGAACTAATATATAGACGCTTTAGGTCTGTAAAGGAGGTCTTGCTAACTCACACAAAGATTTTGGCTGAAACTTGTGGTATCTAAGCTGTCCTTGTGTTTTGATGCAATATTTCCACATCAGAAGTACCCGCGAGGGTACTATCAATCCTCTACAGACCGATCCGAAAATACAGAGTAGAAAATTTTCTTCAGAAAAGAAACCAGGGACACGCAATTTGGATTCGTTTTTTTGCTCTTTTCTCCAGTGGAGTTAAAGCCACTGTTTGCCATCACTTAGTTTAAAAGGGAGAATATCTTGGATGGCTCGAAATAAAAAGAAATCAGGCGGGTTTAAGTATGAGCATCCACTTGACTCTAGATGCCCGATTTGTTGTATTATCCCGCCCCATATACTGGAACATGTCGTTGTAAATGGTAATCCTCAACAGCGTAATTGGGCTTTTCGTACATTAAATGTTTCGGCACAATTTCGCGGACGGAGAGATGTCATAGGTACTGTCTCATTTGCACCTTCTCCAGGTGAAAAGCGCCGTACCATCTACGATGCAAAATATGGTCAGCAACTTCCTGGTACATTAGTGCGCGGTGAAGGCGATCCTCCCAGCAGTGATGTAGCAGTGAATGAAGCCTATGATGCTGCTGGTGCTACTTATGATTTGTTTTATGAGATATTCGATCGCAATTCTATTGACGATAAAGGGCTACGTTTAGACTCCACTGTGCATTATGGCGTTAAATATGACAATGCCTTTTGGAACGGCGACCAGATGGTTTATGGTGATGGTGATGAAGAACTGTTTCAACGCTTCACGAAATCAATTGATGTGATTGGGCATGAGCTAACTCATGGTATAACCCAGTATGAAGCGGGTTTACAGTACTATGGCGAACCAGGGGCACTAAATGAATCATTTTCTGATGTCTTCGGTTCGCTGGTGAAACAAAAGATCAAAAATCAGACAGCACAAGAAGCAGATTGGCTGATTGGCGAAGGTCTTTTAGTCCCAACTGTCAAAGGTGTTGCCCTGCGATCAATGAAAGCACCGGGAACAGCTTATGATGATCCAGTATTGGGTAAAGATCCTCAACCAGGCCATGTAAAAGATAAATACACTGGTACTGATGATAACGGTGGCGTGCATATCAACTCAGGAATTCCTAACCATGCTTTTTATTTAGCGGCTGTGGAAATTGGTGGCTATGCTTGGGAGAAAGCGGGCAAAATCTGGTATCTAGCTTTACGCGATCGCTTGAAAGCCAAAGCAGATTTTAAAAAAGCTGCTAACGTCACCATTCAAGTTGCTGGTGAACTTTACGGTAATGGTAGTAATGAGCAAAAAGCTGTACAGAACGCTTGGCAAAAGGTAGGAGTTATCTAGGAGTTATGAGTGAGGAGTCAGGAATAAATAAATAGTCAATACTTCCACTCTCTCACTCAACACTCAGGGCTGATAAATCTGTTGTGTATTGTTGCTAAAGTGGGTTGTGAGAAATATAGTCTCCCATTTTAAGTTTTTATCCCAACTAAATAACACAACAGAGAGCAAAAAATGCGGATATCCTTTGAACGCACAGGTGGCTTTGCTGGAATCAGCAAGAAGACAACCGTTGATACAGACACTCTCTCGCCAGATGAAGCTGCGACACTTCCCCGACTGGTGGAAGTTGCAGATTTATTTAGGCTACCTGAACTAATTACTTCGCCAAATCAAGAGAGCGATCGCTTTCAGTATAAGTTAACAGTGGAAGATAACGGTAAGCAGCATACGGTGACCGTCAGTGAAGCAGCATTGCCAGGAACCTTAAGACCCCTAATTGAATGGCTGCAAAATATGTCACAAAAAAGTAATTTACTGAATAAGTTAAATTACAGCACTTTGCGTAACGATGAGGTACAGTAACAGAGTGTGAAAATCAAAAAAAATGAAGGCATACTCTGTAGATTTACTGCAAAAAATAGTAGGAGCATACGAAGCAGGCAACATATCTATACGGAAAGTTGCCAAACTATTTCAAGTGAGTAAAAGCACAGTACAAGGGCTACTAAAGCAAAAAAAGGAAAAAGGTACAATTGCACCCCGAACAGCAACAGGTGGGAATCTTGCCAGTTGAGTGGGTATGAACAACAAATCAAGGCAATAGTGGATGAACACTCGGATTATACCTTGTTGGAATACTGTGAGTATTGGGAAGAAAAGACAGGGGTTAAGACAAGCGTGAGAGCGCGATGTGCCGATTTTTAAAGAATATTTTGCCCACTGTTGCTACTGTACCAATTAGTCGCGCAAAGTGCTGTAACTTTGTTTCTTTGGTCTAGCATCATGCCTTTGGTCAAAACTAAAACAATTGGTATATTGCCCACAGCATCTGCCAAGACAAACACAGCGATAAATGTTTGAATGAGAATAGAAATATCCACAGTAGACAGCTTTTATCAGGGTTTGATCACAACCTAATCTTTATCTTGCTCAGTTTGCTAGAACCCAGAGGAAGATTAAGATCGGTAATAAAACCAGTGTGTTAAAGAAAAGCAATGCTGACGCATTTCTAATTAAGTTCCACAAATGTTGAAGTAGCGATATATTTTGATAATCTCTTTTCCATAAATCAACTGTTCATTGTTGAATCTATGAAGTCTTATTTAGCCGCCGCTATTCAATTGACAAGTGTGCCCGATCTACACAAAAATTTGGCTCAGGCAGAAGAATTAATAGAGCTTGCTGTGCGTCAAGGTGCTGCACTGGTAGGCTTGCCAGAAAACTTTTCCTATATGGGAGAAGAAAAAGATAAACTCGCACAAGGTGATGCGATCGCTCTTGAAAGTGAAAAATTTCTCAAAAAAATGGCTCAACGCTTTCAAGTTACAATCTTGGGCGGCAGCTTTCCTCTTCCTGTAGACAATACAGGCAAAGTTTATAACACCACTCTACTTATCGATCCAAGCGGTCAAGAACTTGCCCGTTACTACAAAGTACACTTATTTGATGTTGATGTCCCCGATGGCAATACCTATCGGGAATCCAGCACTGTTGTGGCTGGTACGGAACTACCACCCGTGTATTTCTCAGAAAAACTCGGTAATTTAGGGCTTTCTATTTGTTATGATGTCCGCTTCCCTGAACTGTACCGTCATTTGGCAGATAAGGGAGCCGATGTTATCTTTATTCCCGCCGCCTTTACCGCCTTTACTGGCAAAGACCACTGGCAAGTACTACTACAAGCCAGAGCCATCGAAAATACCGCCTACGTCATTGCTCCTGCCCAAACAGGGAATAACTACGGTCGCCGTCTAACCCACGGTCACGCCGTTATTATCGACCCTTGGGGTGTAATTTTAGCCGATGCTGGAGAAAAACCGGGAATTGCGATCGCAGAAATCAAGCCAACTAGGTTAGAACAAGTCCGCCGTCAAATGCCTTCTTTACAACATCGGGTGTTTTAGGGATTGGGAGTGGGGAGTAGAGAGCAGGGGGAGCAGGGCAAGAAGCAACTATTGATTATTGACCATTCCCCATTCTCAACCCTTTACAAATAAAATAAAAAACCGGGTATTTACCCGGTTTATGTCAATATTAGAATCTTCAATTTTTTAGGAGCATAGCAGTACTATGCACCTATTTATTGGTTGTCAGAATTAAACTTTAGCAGCAGCTTTGGTGACAACATTTAGTTCACCCTTAGCATACTTAGCAGCAAAATCTTCCAAAGAAATTTGCTTAATCTTGCTTGCATTGCCAGCTGTGCCAAATTGTTGATAGCGTTCAGCACACACCTTCTGCATGTATGTAATAGAAGGCTTGAGGAAGTGACGGGGGTCAAACTCCTCTGGTTTTTTAGCCAAAGCTTCACGTACAGCAGCAGTAATTGCCAAACGGTTATCGGTGTCGATGTTTACTTTACGTACACCACTCTTAATACCTTTTTGGATTTCTTCTACAGGTACACCGTAGGTTTCAGGAATTGCACCACCATACTGGTTAATCAGTGCAAGCAAATCTTCAGGTACAGAGGATGAACCGTGCATTACCAAGTGGGTGTTAGGCAGACGGCGGTGAATTTCTTCAATGCGGCTGATGGCCAAAATTTCACCAGTCGGCTTGCGGGTAAACTTGTAAGCACCGTGGCTTGTGCCAATGGCAACAGCCAAAGCATCTACTTGGGTTGCTTCTACGAAGTCAACAGCTTCATCGGGGTCGGTTAGCAGTTGTGAGTGGTCGAGTGTACCTTCAAACCCGTGACCATCTTCAGCTTCACCAGCACCAGTTTCTAGAGAACCCAAACAACCGAGTTCACCTTCAACGCTGACACCCAAAGCATGAGCTACATTTACAACTTCGCGGGTAACATTGACGTTGTACTCGAAGCTAGCGGGGGTTTTAGCATCAGCTTCTAAAGAACCATCCATCATCACGCTGGTGAAGTTGTTCTTGATTGCTGAGTAGCAAGTAGCAGGAGCATTCCCATGATCTTGGTGCATGACAATGGGAATGTGAGGATAGGTTTCTACCGCAGCCAAAATCAGGTGGCGGAGGAAGTTTTCGCCAGCATAATTACGAGCGCCGCGTGAAGCTTGTAAAATTACGGGGCTATCTGTCTCTACAGCAGCCTTCAGGATTGCCTGAATCTGCTCCAAATTGTTAACGTTGAAAGCTGGGATGCCGTAACCGTTTTCAGCTGCGTGATCCAACAGCAGCCGCAGTGGTACAAGCGCCATAGATAGTCCTCCTAATGTGGTTGTCAGCTAGTCGGTCTGAGAGAAGCGTATTTATTACGCTAAATCTTAAGAGTTTTTTCAACTTATAGGAAATTATAACTAGTGTCGTGTATCTATGTTGAAAAAGTTTATGCCATCGTTACTATAAATATGTTCTATACTCCTGTACTATGCACCATCGTTGCTCTGTATTGCTGTAGATTTAGTTACCCTACAGCTAGTAGCTCTGGTAGCGCAGTATCCCAAATGGTTATTTGAAAGCGATCGCACTCCTAACTATTTTGGCAAATCTCCAAGCGATCGCATCAGGCAAAAGGCGCTAGTCTCTGGATAAATGCTGCGTGTTCAGGAGATTGCAAGCCTGTTTGTAAAACAGTCAACACAGACTGCATATTCCCCGCTAATAACTCTGCAACCCCTAACCACAACCCTGGAAAAACTTGACTTTGCAGAATACCGTTACTATCAGCAGCCAACTCTAGATACTCACCCTGTTCCAAATAGAACCAGGTCAATTTCTGATCGAGTACTTGCCAGACGATATATTCTTTGACTCCATTGCGACGATAGGCTTGTTTTTTTGCATGGAGGTCGATGGCGACACTACTAGCAGCAATTTCGATAATTAACTCTGGTGCGCCTTCAATATAATCATCTTCACTCAGCCTTGCTTGACCACCCGCTTCTGGGTTGATTAGAAGTACAACATCTGGTTGAGGTTCGTTATCTAAGTCTAAGCGCACAGTGGGTTCTACTCCCAAAGCTACACCTGGTGTAGCGACTTCGTAAGTACCGAGCCATGTAAGAATCCAACCATGCGGTTGACCATGACTTTTAAAACGCAAAGCAGCAGGTATGTAGACAATTCCCTCAATCAATTCGGCTTTTTTCAAGTTAGGCATGGCGTTATAGCGACGCTCAAATTCATAAAGGCTGAGTTTGTCGCCATTTTCCAGAAGGGGAATTGTCCAATGCTGTGGAATTGTTTTCACCATGACAATGGTCTTTGGGATTAGTCTATGCCTATCCTACCGAATTGCAGGAATTTCTTGGATGCTGCGATCGCCTTCTTTTAACCTAATAATTATGATGTTAATTCTATGGGTCGCCCGGGATTCGAACCCGGAACTAATCGGTTAAAAGCCGAGTACTCTACCGTTGAGTTAGCGACCCTTTCGCTGCATTTCGCAACTTTGCAATCATAGCATATACATCTGTAGATTTGTAAAGGGGTTTAGAAAAAATTAGCAGTCAACCTTACAGATGCTGTATGGCTAGCTCCTGGCGCTAACACGGTCAGGTTATCACCAGTATTGAGAGAGTTACGAGTCGCACTCCACGGTTCTAGACAGTAGAATTCTTTGCCTTTGACTGTCCAAAATACCAGGTAGGTAGAGAAATCATCATAATCCAAGGTAAGTTTTAACTTCCGGCTACGATCTATCGCAGTGGCTGATTTACTCGTTAGCTGTCCAAAAGCAAAATCAATTTCATCACGGCTAAAGTCAAAATTGCCGTCAAAAGAGTGAAATTCCTTAGTTTGATTGTCTTGATACTGCTTAGAGGGAATTTCCAGCTCTAGCTGAGTTTTATCACCACACAAAAAGTAAGGATGGAAACCAGCCGAAAAGGGCATTGGTGTGGATGATAAGTTTTTATACTGCTGGCGGACTTCTAAAGTATTACCTTGAAGTTCGTAGGTGAAAGCCAACTGAAAATCAAAAGGATAAACTGCTTTAGTTTGCTCATTGCTATCAAGAACGACAGTGAGACTAGCTTTATCTCCAGTTTCCTGTTCTGTTGCTTTCCACGGCAGTTCACGGGCAAAACCGTGTTGTTTGAGAGTATATTTTTGCCCATTGTGAGTGTAAGTATTGTCTGGGAGATTGCCACAAATAGGAAACAAAATTGGGTTTCCACCTCTGACACTCAAATCAGGATGAGTAAAGCGTTCAGTGTCTAAGTAAAAAATTTCTTGTCCTTGAATGCGCCAACGGGTGATGATACCACCGCGTTCTGGTACGACTTCCAATTGAGAACCAGCACTTTCGTCAGAAAGAATATAGGTCTTGTACTGTTGCTGTTGAACTGTAATGCTAAACACAAATTTTAGTCCTGGGTAAGGTGGAGTGCCGAGTACCATTAGCAATAGCGGAGCGTTAAGCCAGTGCTGAGTCCTGAGCAGAATAAAAATTACTCAGCACTCAGCACTCATAACTCAGCACTGTTTATTCGTCTTCTGCAAACACGAAACGATATAACTCACTGGGGTCTGGTTCTGGGCTGTTTTCGGCAAATTTAACCGCTTCGTCGATTACATCCTGAATTTTACGATCAATAGCTTTGATTTCTGCCTCATTCGCTAGATTTTGCTCCAGCAAATAAGCAGCCAGCTTCTTAATTGGGTCACGGGCAAACCAAAATTCTTTCTCAGCTTTGCTCCGCATTTCATCTGGATCAGCCAAGGAGTGACCCCGGAAGCGGTAGGTAAGCGCCTCAATTAATGTTGGGCCTTCACCTGCACGGGCACGGGCTACAGCTTCTTGAGCGACGGCTCGGACTGCTAGAACATCCATACCATCGACTTCCACGCCCACCATGTTAAATGCACTGGCTTTTTTATAAATCTCTGGTTGGGAAGTTGCCCGCTCATGAGACATCCCAATGGCCCACTTATTATTTTCGACTACAAAAAGAATTGGCAGTTTCCAGAGGGCTGCCATATTTAGCGTCTCGAAAAACTGACCGTTGTTAGCTGCACCATCGCCAAAAAAGCAAGCTGTCACTTGGTCAGCATTTTTATCTCCCAGCACTTCGCGGCGGTATTTGCTTTGAAAAGCCGCTCCAGCTGCTACAGGAATTCCCTCAGCCACAAAAGCATAGCCACCCAACAAACGATGTTCCGCAGAAAACATGTGCATGGAACCACCGCGCCCTTTGCTGCAACCTGTGGCTTTACCAAATAATTCTGCCATTACCTCTCTTGCTGGTACTCCCGCACTCAAAGCATGAACGTGGTCGCGGTAAGTACTACAAACGTAATCTTCACCTGGTCGCATTGACTGTACAACACCTGTACAAACAGCTTCTTGACCGTTGTACAAATGGACAAAACCAAACATTTTGCCCCTGTAGTACATTTCAGCGCACTTGTCTTCAAACAAGCGCCCTAAAACCATATCCTCATACAACCATAATCCTTCTTCTTTAGTAATTTGCGTAGTAGCAGGATTAAATGTGGGTAAAGTACGCTCTTGAACCATTATTTTTGAGTATCCCTGTTGTACAACTTAAAGTTACGGTCTTAAATAAGTTGGTCTGATAACACCTCGGCTTTTAACAGGCTAGCGTTTGTAGGACTCAACAATCAAACTTTATTTATGCACCAAAAAAGGGTCTTAGGGAATAGCTGAATTTTTAATTTTTGATTTTTAATTTTTCAGCCCCTACCCCGTGAGGATTTGACTCTAAGGACAATATATGTCGCTTTGGGTTTTTCTCTCTGACCAAAACAGTGCTGAGTAACGTTAGCGGAAAGCTAAGGTTTAGCCCGTGCTGAGTAAAAAGTAATAATTAGACCGATTAGGCATCAAATCAGTTCCGAGTAGTGAGTACTTAGGAAAAAATTCACAAGTACTACGTCTTACTCATTACTTCTTACTCATAACTCAGCACTCCTGAATATTCCCTTTCATAGACTAGCAATCAAGATAGACTGCTTTCTGCATATCCATTAACAATTTAGAAAAAATGAAGCAAAAGTCCATATACCCAAATAGGTAATTGTAATTAAAGGTTAATTATGATATTATTTTTGTTCTCCTGTTATCAGGGCCAATCCCTAATAGTAGTATTTTTGTTACTTCATACTGGGAAAGTCCGAAAAAAATCAATTATCAATAGATTCTTGCAACCACAACATTTATGCCGTGATTAAAAGCGGTAGTTGTGGTTTGTGGTATCGAAGGCTGATAATAGTCGTGTTAAACAAAAATACTAAGAATTAAGACAAACAATTGAGGCTTTCTAGGCGAAAGCAAAAAATTAGTACTAGAATGTGACTCAAAATTTCGGGAAGTTACAAAACGAGTTGTTGCAATATACACTTGTAGAGTAAATTCTATACGGCATTTTTATGGCACGGTTTTACAGGCCTGGAAAGCTCTAGGTGAATTATGTTGATCACGGTGCAGGGGAAGTAGGCTGTGCGAATTCCGCTAGATTACTACCGAATTTTAGGACTACCGTTAGCGGCAAGTGAAGAACAATTGCGACAGGCGTACAGCGATCGCATTGTACAATTGCCACGACGTGAGTATTCTCAGGCAGCAATTTCTTCTCGTAAACAACTCATAGAAGAAGCTTACGTGGTTTTATCAGATCCAAAACAACGCAGTACCTACGATCAGCTTTATCTTGCCCACGCCTATGACCCTGATAATCTTGCTGCTGCCGCAGTAGCGCAGGAAAATCGTACAGAAAGCACCAAAAGGGGTAGTGATACCCAGAGTCTTGGTATCGAAATTACCCAAGACGAATTAGTTGGCGCTTTATTAATTTTGCAAGAGTTGGGGGAATATGAACTTGTACTGAAACTAGGTCGTCCGTACCTGGTAAATAAAAATAGTGCTACAAGTGCAAGAAAGAGCAATAACTTAGCAGACGAAGAAATTTATGAAAGTGCTGAACACCCAGATGTTGTTCTCACTGTTGCTCTTGCCTGCCTAGAATTAGGTCGGGAACAGTGGCAGCAAGGTCACTACGAAAATGCCGCTATATCCCTAGAAACTGGTCAAGAACTGCTAGTACGAGAAGGTTTGTTCTCCAGTATCCAGGCAGAAATTCAGGCTGATCTTTACAAATTGCGGCCATATCGAATTTTGGAGTTGCTCGCATTACCTCAAGAAAAGACTGCTGAACGAAGCCAAGGCTTAGAATTATTGCAAAATCTCTTAGAAGATCGTGGCGGCATTGATGGTACGAACAATGATGAATCGGGTTTAAATATAGATGACTTTCTGCGATTTATCCAGCAGTTACGTAACCACTTAACAGTTGCAGAACAGCACAAATTATTTGAAGCTCAAAGCAAACGTTCTTCTGCTGTTGCCACTTATTTAGCTGTTTATGCCTTGATAGCGCGAGGATTTGCTCAACGGCAACCTGCTTTAATTCGTCAAGCAAGACAAATGCTCGTGCGTCTGGGCAAGCGCCAAGATGTACATTTAGAACAGTCCCTATGTGCCTTACTATTGGGACAAACTGAAGAAGCAACTCGGGTTTTAGAACTTAGTCAGGAGTACGAAGCTTTAGCTTTTATTCGGGAAAAATCTCAAGACTCTCCAGATTTGTTACCGGGGCTGTGTTTATATGCAGAACAGTGGCTGCAACACGAAGTCTTTCCCCATTTTCGAGATTTAGCAAACCAGCAAGCTTTTTTAAAAGATTATTTTGCTAACCAACAGGTACAAGCTTATTTAGAAGCACTACCAACTGATGCCGAAACAACTAATGAATGGGCTGTAATTAACCCCCAGTATTTTCCCCAGTCCAAGGCAAAGAATAGTCATTTTCATAACAATTCAACTAAGACTTCAGCCTCATTTAATCACAGCAGAGTACCTAACCCAGATTTGCCAGAAACACCAACAAGAGAAACGTCTGAATATGCAAACTTCTCACCACAGATGTGGAGTTCATCTGGAAGTATAAAATCAGAGGTTCCTGCTGCTGAAAGGATGAGCAGAGGCACTAATCAGCATTTAAACGGTTCAGGTAAGAGTGCTGTATCTGGTCATAACCAAAAGCGGAGGCGGAGAAAACCCACTCCATCTGCTAGCCGAGAGCGTATACCAGATAATCGTCCTCATTCTCGTCGTCCCCGACGGCGGCGAACTTTTGCGAACACCATAGAAGGGAAAACACGGCTGGTATGGAGAGTGTTTATTTCTTTGGTGAGCATATTAGTTTTTTGGGTATTAGCCACAACAACTTTTGGATGGTTAAAAAATCTGTTTTTTCCTCAACCTACTCCGCGTGATCCACAGTTGTCTATACAAATAAATCAACCACCGCTATCTATTCCCACTCCAAATAGTAACCCAGGATTAGAAGAAGGCCCTTTAACAAGTGCAGAGGCAGAAAAAGTTATTCAAACTTGGTTATCCACCAAAGCCGAAGCTTTAGGGCAAAATCATGAAATTAATAATTTAGAGCAAATTTTAACTGGTTCAGCTTTATCTCAATGGCGGTTGATTGCTCAACAAAATAGGTTAGACAATCGCTACCGCAAGTTCGACCATAGCTTGAAGATAGAATCGGTTGAGAGAATTGGTTTATTTGCAGATCGTGCCGCAGTAGAAGCTATGGTCAATGAAGTGACGCAGTTATATGAAAATGGTCAGTTTAAAAACTCTTCTAACGATAAATTGAGAGTTCGGTATGATTTGATTCGAGAACGAGGTAAATGGCGTATTCAGAGTACATCTGTTGTGAATCAAATCACCAGATAAGTTGGAATTTTTTGGCAATGATCTGCAAAAAACTGTATCATTTAATTTGATTCGGAAAGATTTTTCTCATAGTTATCACTGAGATAATCCTAATAGGAATCCGATTTTATTTATGAAAAAAATTAGGTATTGTAGGGTGTGTTAGACGGAACGTCGGAACGCACCAAATTCTTATAAAACGTGAGTCCGACGGCTCATTTACTAACCGCCTAATTACCTCAAATATTGAAACCTCCCCCTGGTTTTACTACACAGAACCTCTCTCTCAGAGTCGAAGAGGAACAGGTTTGAACACAAGTTCAAGGCAGGAAGAAGTTTATCGAACTTACGTTTATAAATGGTGCGTTACGCTGTCACTAACACATCTACGTATATTTTCAAACATCAAATAGTAAACCTGTATAAAAATACTTAGTAGCAAAAATGTCTAATATTGAGTATTGCCTCCCCATGATCTGGAATCCAGGCTAGCCACTCATCTGCTGAAACCGGACATAATAAAAGTGCTTCGTCAAAACTAAAGGGGTTAGGAAGTTGCAAAAGTTTTACCCAATTTAAATCCTCCAGATTCTGCCTTCTTGGTTGCACAGCAAAATCTGGTCTATGAGAATCTAGTTTCATAGCTTTCTATTAGCCTTCAGAAATGGGCTAATCTAAAATTATTTCTGTAATCTAGACTACAAAATAAATAATCTTTGTGAAAAGTATCTGTCGTATAACTTTACGTTGGCTGTGGGGAACTGTTTGCTTATATTGCAGACCACACAGGTGTGGC
Source organism: Nostoc sp. (assembly GCF_036917775.1). Taxonomy (GTDB): domain Bacteria; phylum Cyanobacteriota; class Cyanobacteriia; order Cyanobacteriales; family Nostocaceae; genus Nostoc. The sequence goes on along the minus strand of NZ_JBALEQ010000028.1, from coordinate 26,694 downwards.
ACGACAGGTTGTAGACTGGGCATTAGATTCGCATTCCCAACTAGCTTATGTCATTTACTTCTATGCCCTCGCTGCGTGAGCAACAACATCCCCTAATTCGTCAGCTAGCTGATTGTATTGAGGCAGCTTGGCATCAGCACCTGGATCTATCGCCCTACCATTTGCCTGATGAGTTGGGCTATGTGGAAGGTAGACTAGAAGGCGAAAAACTGACGATTGAAAATCGCTGCTATCAAACGCCCCAGTTTCGGAAGATGCACTTGGAACTGGCAAAAATCGGAAATATGCTGGATATTTTGCACTGCGTTATGTTTCCCCGGCCAGAATACAACCTGCCGATGTTTGGTTGCGATTTAGTTGGGGGTAGAGGTCAAATTAGTGCAGCGATCGCAGACCTTTCCCCTATCCAATTAGAGCGCACCTTACCAGAATCTTATACTACTGCACTGGTACAGCTACCAGTGCTTAACTTTTCCCAACCCCGTGAATTACCAGAATGGGGAAATATTTTTTCGGATTTTTGCATCTTTGTGCGTCCCGGTTCCCCAGAAGAAGAAGCAATGTTTCTATCGCGTGTGCGAGAATTTTTAGACATTCATTGTATGCAAGCGATCGCCTCACATCCTGTTTCAGTTGAACAAGTTACACAAAATCTCGCTGGACAACAAAACTACTGCACCAAACAGCAGAAAAACGATAAAACTCGCCGCGTACTAGAAAAAGCTTTTGGTCCAGTTTGGGCAGAAAATTATATGACCACAGTTTTATTCGACCTTCCAACTTAATCATTCCCCCATCTCCCCATCTGTAGGCTCTGTTACGTTTTCGCGTCACGGATAAATGTAGAATTCATTCAACGAGAGTTTAATGGAGTCCCAAAACGCCAACAGTGAGAGTAGTAAGGTCTTTGAAGCAAATATCACAAAATAGTTGGTTGTCTTGGCAGGTGCAAGCAACTAGAGACAGCTAACTCATTGACCAGAAAGTTAAGGAAACTCTGATGTTAGGAATGCTCAAGTTGATAGATATTTTTTAGTTAGTTAATCATTCATTCACTTAAGGAAGACTAACTTTTGTAGCAAGATTGTATCCAAACAAGGCAACAGTCTATTTTTGTCAATTTTGTGACAAACGTAGCCGTAGTTGATGTAGCAGTACAGTATCGCATCATACCATTTTGGGATTTTGTGTAGAGACATGATATATCGCGTCTCTATATCTAGATTTGATTCTGCTAATTTCCATTACACTCATGTCTCAATAATACTCAGAGTTATTGAATAGCCAGTTACTATAGCGCTTCTCGGTTTCAATACAGACCTAAACTCAAGTAAGTAAGCAAGCTTCCATTCTTCTCTCCTAAAAGGCAAGAGGAATGGAAGTGAGGTCAATGTATTGCATACATAGACGCATAGTGGCTACCCCTAGCAATACTGCTTCGTTAAAGGGAAAAGGAGTGGAAAGCTCGATATATAAAGTCCCTTTCCCCCAAAACCCGACAAGTATTGCTACCCGTAGGGTACAAGCGTAGACGCATTAGCGAAGCGGTAGCGACGTTCGCGTAGCGTCTCGCAGAGAAGGAGCGTCAGCGTCTTATCGTCAGACATCGCTATAGAAAACACCATTTTGCAAAACCATAGTGTTGAGCGTTCATCACGCAATGGATTTTAAGCCATACCCAGCTTTAAAGCACTGTTGTTTGTCCTAAGCAGCTGGCTGTTGATTAAAAACCCTTTTATTTTTACTTCCATCAGCACAATTCAGGTAAACGGGCAACATACTATGTCAAGGGTGACTGAAAAGCCAAAGCCAAGTGAGCAGGCACTTAATCAAGAACAACCTAAGATTTGGTGGGGTATCGCTGTAGCTGTGCCAATAGTAATTGCGGCTGGAATACTAGGTACAGCCAAAATCGAGCAGCTGAGAAAACTCACTACATCTGTACCCGTAATGCCATCTACCAATAGCATTAGTGCTGTAGGGCGTTTGGAACCGCGAGGCGAAGTTGTTAAATTGTCCGCCCCATCATCAGGATTATCGCCATCGTCACGAATTCAGCAACTTCTGGTGAGAGAGGGTGAACAAGTAAAGCAAGGCCAAATTTTGGCAATTTTGGACAACCGGGATACCCAAATAGCCGGGCTAGAAGAAGCGAAAGCCAAAGTGCAAGAAGCCCGTGCGAATTTAGCGCAAGTTAGGGCTGGATCTCCAAGAGATATTCAAGCTCAAAGAGCAGTTGTTGCTCGCCTACAAGCGCAGTTTGTTGGAGAAAGGGATGCTCAACAAGCGACGATCGCCCGGATTGCAGCTCAGTTAAGTGGGGATAAACTTGTTCAGCAAGCAACTGTGAATCGTTTAGAAGCTGAACTGAGTGGGCAAAGAGAAGCTCTCAGAGCAACGCTTACACGTGTCCGAGCCGAACAGCGCAATGCCCAAGTTGATGCCGGACGCTATGATTTTTTATACCGAGAAGGTGCGATTTCTCAGCAAGAGCGCGATCGCAGACGCTTGAGTGCAGTAACTTCTAATCAACAGGTGGCCGAAAGCCAAGCTACCCTGAAGCAGACGTTAGCAACCATACGACAGCAACTTGCCGAGGCTAGAGCTAACCAAATACAAAATTTAGCAACATTACAACAGCAGCTAATCGAAGCGAAAGTTAACCGTGACAAAACTTTAGCAACTTTGCAAAGACAAATTGAGGAAGAAAAGGCCAAACTAAGCAGAATTTTAGATGTTAGTCCTACCGATGTGCAAGTAGCGCAAGCTCAAGTTAGTAATGCGATCGCAAATGTCAGAAAAGCCGAAGCACAACTAAGGTTAAGCTACGTTCAAGCACCAATTGCTGGAGAGATTTTAAAAGTTTATACCAAGTCAGGCGAAGCCATAGGGGCAAATGGTATTGCTGAAATTGGCCAAACTAGCCAAATGTATGTAATTGCTGAAGTAGCCGAAGATAGCATTGGTAAAGTGCAAATTGGTCAAAACGCCACTATCAGCAGCGATAATGGAGCATTTAGCGGCGAATTGAAGGGAACTGTCACTGAAATTGGCAGAAAAATTGGTAAAAAGGACGTGCTAAATACAGACCCAGCAGCAGATGTGGATGCCAGAGTCGTAGAAGTTAAAATTGCTTTGCCTCCAGAAGATAGCCAAAAAGTTTCTGGTTTAACTTACGCTAAAGTTGTTGTTGAAATTAATAACTAGTTAAGTTGTAGATGAGCAGTAATCTTAATTTTCAATTTGATATTTTGAATTGGAGATGTTCTTATCTAGGCTGTTTCATCAACTTTAAATATTCTATAAACAATGCCTGGCAAATTACAGCAGTTTGTAATTAAGTGAGATAGATAAATTAAGCTTAAAAGCCAGATATTAAAAAATTGCTACATCTGGTTTCTGACTACTAAATTCTGAATTCTGCTGTCAATAATAGCTGTGCTTGGATATCTATAAAATGAATCAAAAAATACCTCTGTCGTGGCTACAACTGACAAGGGAAAAAACTCGTCTAGCTGTGGCTTTAGCAGGAATTTCTTTTGCTGATATTTTAATGTTTATGCAACTCGGCTTCCGGGATGCTTTATATTATAGTAACGTTAGATTTCATAACAGCTTACAAGGCGATATTGTCTTAATTAATAGTCAATCTAGCGCTGTATTGGCTATGAGAAGCTTTTCTCAAAGACGTTTATATAAAGCTTTAGAATTACCCGCAGTACAATCAGTACATCCTATATATTTGGACTTTACAATCTGGAAAAATCCTATAACAGGTCGTCCTCGGAGTATTCTAATTTTTGGAATGAACCCAGAAACTAACATAGTTAACTTACCTGGTGTTCAGGAGAACTTAGAGAAACTTAAACTCCCTGATGTAGTTTTATTTGACCGTTCTTCTCGGGTAGAATATGGGCCTATTGCGGCTAATTTTAGTCAAGGAAAGACTGTAACGGCAGAAGTACGAAGGCGGCGCATTAAAGTAGAGGGACTATTCACATTAGGTGCATCATTCGGTGCAGATGGTAATTTAATTACGAGTGATATTAACTTTTTACGAATATTCAGTAATCGTCAAAAAGGGTTAATTGATATTGGGCTGATTAGATTAAAACCGGGAGCAGATGCTCAAGTTGTTGCTCAAGAACTACGACAATATTTACCTAAAGAGGTAAATGTTTTAACTAAGCAGGAATTTATTGATTTTGAGCGGAATTATTGGGCAAACAGTACAGCTATTGGATTTATTTTCACATTAGGGACTGTCATGGGTTTCATTGTAGGAACTGTGATTGTTTATCAGATCCTTTATACAGAAGTTGCAGATCACTTAGCTGAATACGCTACTCTCAAAGCAATAGGCTATACACAAAACTATTTATTAACCGTAATTCTTCAAGAGGCTTTGCTATTAGCAATTTTAGGATACTTTCCTGGAATAGTTTTTTCTTTATTTATGTATCAAAGTGCCAGAGATGCAACACTTTTACCAGTTTTTATGAGTTTTGACCGTGCCGTAATGGTTTTAATTTTGACTATGCTGATGTGCATTATTTCCGGTGCGATCGCAGTCCGAAAATTACGTTCCGCAGATCCAGCAGATATTTTTTAATTAATTGAATATTAACTAGAATCAATAATTAATAAATAGATATATAGTTAAAAATTAAGAAAACTTAGTTTTTGAAAACCCCACTTACAGCTAATAAAAACATGATCGAAAAAGAACCTGTAATTGCCATTAAGAATCTCAATCATTACTATGGCAAAGGCGCATTGAGAAAACAGATATTATTTGATATCAACCTAGAAATTTATCCTGGTGAAATTGTAATTATGACCGGGCCATCAGGTTCCGGTAAAACCACATTACTGAGCTTAATTGGTGGCTTACGGTCTGTACAAGAGGGAAGTTTAAAATTTTTAGGTGAAGAACTCGTTGGTGTCAGTCAAAACAAACTGGTACAAATGCGGCGCAACATTGGTTATATTTTTCAAGCTCACAATTTACTAGGGTTCTTGACTGCGAAGCAAAATGTGCAGATGGCTGTAGAGTTGAATGATAATATTTCTCAAACAGAAGCAATGGCTAAATCAAAAGCCATGCTGGGGTCTGTTGGTCTAGAAGAACGAGTTGATTACTACCCAGATAATCTTTCTGGTGGACAGAAACAAAGAATTGCGATCGCTCGCGCCTTAGTGAATCGTCCCCCACTGGTGCTAGCAGACGAACCAACAGCAGCATTAGACAAACAATCAGGACGCGATGTTGTGGAAATAATGCAGAGTCTAGCCAAAAATCAGGGAACCACCATCTTATTGGTGACACACGACAACCGCATTTTAGACATAGCCGATCGCATTGTAGAAATGGAAGATGGTCTTTTAACTCGTAATTCCTCAAATGCACCCATTTAGTCATTTATGGTTAGTAAATGACCAATAACTAATGACCAATGACAGCTATAATTTATTGTCTAGCCGAGCCTGATTTTTTCATTCCAGGTTGGCTTGACGGAGTTGGGGCATTTGGTTGGCGATTAGTACGGAAAGTCACATTCACGCCTTCATTTGATTGCTCCAGAACCAGCAAAGGCGTGGGTTTGGCCTTTTGATCCCAATGCATAGTAGCAATCCGACCTTGAATTGTTGGTTGCCAACTATCTTCATCTTCTATGGGACTTAGGTAAGTTTCTATACAGTCAATAATTTGACTAATAGTCGCAGAAGTTGCTTGCGTTGGTAACTTCATTAACCGGACTTGAATGCGGAACAGCACTCGTTTAGCACAATTTCCTGGACTACCAGTTTCATACTCTACATCAAAAATTTCATCTACCTGCCGTCCAGCGCTATTAGCAATTCCGACAGATCCTTGTTGGGCTTGATTTGGCCGCAGGGCTTGAGTAACTTTTTCTTTGATCTGAATCTTCACTTGATTAAGGATTGCAAAATGGAACACTTCCTCTGACATCCGCATTCGCAGATAATCTAGGTTAAAGTCCCGGGAGTTGACCAAATCGGGATTAGTTTCCATTTTGCGAATCGTTTCCAGCGCCAGTTTAAACTTTTTCTCTAATTCTCGTGCGCGGAATTGTTCAAACTTAATTTTTTTCTCCAGCTTATCCATCTGGAGTTTACTATATACAATCAAAGCAATCACCACTAAAGCCAGTCCTCCAGAAGTTACCAACAATAACGTTGGTATTTGAGGATTACTTGCTGGCACTTCCTGGGATGCCTTTTTAGGCTTTGATCCTGAGGATTGGGCAAGAAACATCGAAGTGGGCATGGTTGGAAAACTGAAAAACTTGACTCCTGATGTTTAGGATGCCCAAATTTTCAATGCCATCTTCCTGTATCATTAATATTTTTAACAGTTTTTATAAAACCGCGTATGTCCAGACACCAGAATGTCCCTGCCCTGTCTGACGTTTCATCTACAAGCTTTAGCAATATTCGTCTGATAGCCACAGATATGGATGGCACACTAACTAGACGAGGCAAGTTTACTACCCTACTGTTACAAGCTTTAGAGGATTTAGCGGCAGTTGACATTAAGGTGCTGATTGTTACAGGGCGTTCTGCTGGGTGGGTGAGTGGATTGAGTAGCCTGATGCCGATAGCAGGTGCGATCGCAGAAAATGGTGGTTTGTACTTTCCATCAGGGAATCACAAACCAGTAGTATTAACACCTGTTTCCGATTTAGCTAAACATCGCCAGCACTTGACTACGACTTTTGAAAATTTACAAACTAAATTTCCTCAAATCCAAGAATCTGCTGATAATCGCTTTCGCGTCACTGACTGGACTTTTGATGTAGCTGGTTTGAGTCAACATGAACTACAAATCTTAGACAGTCTTTGTCAACAAATGGGTTGGGGATTTACCTATAGCAACGTGCAGTGTCACATTAAACCCCAGGGGCAAGATAAAGCTGTGGGATTGTTGCAGGTATTGCGCGAATATTTGCCCCAGTACTCGCCAGAACAAATTATCACTGTTGGCGATAGTCCCAATGACGAAAGTTTATTTGATCGGCGTTATTTTCCTATTTCTGTAGGCGTGGCAAACGTTTTGGAATATATGAATCAGTTGAAATATCACCCTGCTTATATTACCAATGCTGCCGAAGGTGATGGATTTTGCGAGTTATCTAGTTATATTTTGAAAAGCTTGCACATCTCAAGTTAAGCAGAAGTAGAGTTGTTCTACAATAATCTCGTAGCACTGAGTTTAAAACCATGACGGCTACTGTACCTGTTAGTGTCGAATCAGAAATCTTCTACCCTAGTGCTGATGGTCAACCAGTGGCAGAAACCTACGACCACCTTTATGCTTTACTAACTACCTTAGAAGTCCTGAAACAGTATCTGGCAAATCGTCAGGCAACAGTATTGGGAAATCAATTTCTTTACTATGCACAAGGTTTTCCCAAGTTGCGCGTAGCCCCAGATGTGATGGTGATTTTTGATGTTACACCTGGCGGTCGAGACAACTATAAAATCTGGGAAGAGGGTCAAGTACCCACAGTTATTTTTGAGATGACATCCTTTGGGACTAAGGGACAAGACGAAATCTTCAAAAAGACTCTCTATGAGCAGTTAGGTGTCAAGGAATACTGGCTATTTGACCCTAAAAGTGAGTGGGTGGAACAACAGTTACGTGGCTATCGCTTGCGGGGAGAAATCTACGAACCTATACAAGATGGACGGAGTGAACCCTTACAACTGCGCTTGGTGGTTGAGGGAAGGCTAATTGGGTTTTATCGAGAGGATACAGGGGAAAAATTACTTATCCCAAATGAACTGGCAGAAGCTTTACGACAGGAAGTTTTAGCAAGACAGCAAGCAGAAGAACTAGCAGAACAAGAACGTCAACGAGCAGAACAGGCAGAATTGCAAATAGAAAAGTTGAAGGCTAAATTGCGCTCGCTCAATGTAGACCCTGATACTATTCAGTAACATACTGGCTGTAAACAATTTGTTACTTATGTCGTTGCTATATTTATTACCTTAGACAGAATACAATAGATGGGGTGTACCACGTTTCAATCTCAGAAATCTCAACAGTACTAATTTGATTGAGGAAACTGTTTTATACAGTCATTTTCAGAGGTTAGCGTTTTATTGACAACTTCCAATAGAAAGTCCAAGACCAATGTAAAGTCAAGAATTTACCTTTAAATACCGAGGTATTAAATTATGCAGGAAATTGAAAGATTTTTTAGCAACTTCTTCAGTGGCATAATCAACCGTTTTAAGTATTCTGCGATGGACGCTGCCGATCGCAAAATGAGAGAAACTATCGACGAGCAGGTAGAACAAAGACGACAAAAACCCAAGCCCAAGGATGAGGAAGAACGCTAGTAGATAGGTTTTTTGGGCTAGTTTAACTAATTTGTAATTTCTGAGTTAAATACAAACATGGCGCTTCCTAATTGTTGAGTGGGCAGCGCTATTTTATCGACCTTACCAAACACTCTAGCGAATGTGCTAACCTAGTATGGTTAACTAATCTCGCACATCTAAGAATTCGGGTGTTTCCCAGATTGGGAAATGCACTTGGATGGAGGTTTAACCCGAATAGGAGTTAAGAATTTATATGCCAGTAGTTTCATTGGCTCAAATGATGGAGTCAGGGGTTCACTTTGGGCATCAGACCCGGCGTTGGAACCCAAAAATGTCTCCTTACATTTATACTTCCCGCAATGGTGTGCATATTATCGACTTGGTGCAAACTGCCCAGTTGATGGATAATGCTTACAATTACATGCGATCGCACGCAGAACAAGGGAAGAAATTTCTTTTTGTCGGCACCAAACGCCAAGCAGCTGGAATTATCGCCCAAGAAGCTAGCCGTTGTGGTTCCCACTACATTAACCAGCGCTGGTTGGGCGGAATGTTGACCAACTGGGCAACCATTAAAACACGGGTTGACCGTTTAAAAGATTTAGAACGCCGTGAAGAAACTGGCGCACTAGATTTATTACCGAAAAAAGAAGCCTCAATGCTACGTCGAGAAATGACGAAGCTTCAGAAATATTTAGGCGGCATTAAAACAATGCGGAAAGTGCCCGATATCGTGGTAATCGTAGACCAACGACGGGAATATAACGCAGTTCAAGAATGCCAAAAGCTGAATATTCCCATTGTGTCGATGTTGGATACAAACTGCGATCCAGATGTAGTAGATATCCCCATTCCAGCAAACGACGATGCTATCAGATCAATTAAACTGATAGTCGGAAAATTGGCAGATGCCATTTATGAAGGTCGTCACGGTCAGCTAGATGCTGAAGATGATTACGAAGATTACGACGGTAGTGAGTATGACGATGACTACGAAGAAACCGAATATACTGATGCCGTAATTCCCGACGAGGAAACAGAAGAATAATGCTGAGTGAGTGCTAAGTCCTGAGTAAGATAGAAAGACTCAGCAAATTGAATAGTGCTGAGTCTTGATTTTTGAAGTTGTAAGTTGTGATTTGTCAATGAAGAATAAAATTGATGACTGAACACTCAAAACTCAGCACTCAGCACTAAATTAGGTGAGTGATTACAACTCGAGGTCAAGTTAGGAATTGAGGCAAAATGGCGGAAATATCTGCAAAACTCGTCCAAGAGCTACGCCAAAAAACTGGTGCCGGCATGATGGACTGCAAAAAGGCGCTGATAGAGACTGAAGGCAACGTAGAAGAAGCCGCAGACTGGCTACGGAAAAAGGGCATCTCTAAAGCGGGGGCAAAAAGCGATCGCATTGCGGCAGAAGGTCTAGTAGACACTTACATTCAGCCAGGTGGTCGAGTGGGTGTACTCATCGAAGTCAACTGCCAAACTGACTTTGTTGCTCGTAACGAGGCTTTTAAAGCTTTAGTTAAGAACCTGGCAAAGCAAGCAGCGACTGCTGATAGTGTTGAGTCTTTATTGGCTCAACAGTATGCTGATAGTACAAGCGGAACTGTAGAAGAATTCATCAAGCAAACAATTGCTACGCTCGGTGAAAACATTCAAGTGCGCCGCTTTGTTAATTTTGCAATAGCAGAAGGCACACAAGGCGTAGTAGACAGCTACATTCACACTGGCGGTCGAGTTGGTGTATTAGTAGAACTGGGTTCCCAAACTGAGTCAGTAGCTACTAATTCAGAGTTTCAAAACTTGGCACGAAACACTGCAATGCAAGTTGCGGCTTGTCCAAATGTCGAGTATGTGAGCGTAGACCAAATCCCCGCCGAAGTCGCCCAAAAAGAAAAAAATATTGAAATGGGCAAGGATGATTTGGCAAATAAGCCAGAGAATATCAAAGAAAAGATTGTTCAGGGACGGATTGAAAAACGCCTGAAAGAATTGACTTTGATCGATCAGCCTTACATCCGCGATCAGAGTATTTCCGTGGAAGACCTTTTTAAGCAATCGAAGGCGCAATTAGGCGAAGAGATTCAAGTGACTCGCTTTGTCCGCTATATATTGGGCGAAGGCATTGAGAAGCAAGAAATTAGCTTTGCTGATGAAGTCGCTGCACAAATTGGCAGTATGTAATATTATTGGTCATTGGTCATTGGTGAGCCAGTGCGGTCTTCTCCCAAAGGGAGAGGCTAGCGCCAAGGGGGTTTCCCCCATGAGCAACTGGTGTTCGCCTTAGGCGTGCCGGAGGCATCACCCGAAGGGTCACTCACAAATGACAAAGGACAAATGACTCTTTATCAAACAGGTCAAGCAAATAGCCTGACCTGTATTTTTTTAATAGAGATGTGAAATATCCCATTTAATTTAAAATCTAAACTTCTTTGGGAAGTTATTATAAAAGAAATTCGTACATTTGTACTATGTAATAGTTCACATGGACAAGAACGAAAAGATATGGCAAGAGCAATCGAGCGAATTGAACAGGATATTGCAAGATTAAAAGAAGCGATTCGGGCGATCGCAGTAGAACTACAAACCGCTTATGCTAGTTATCTAAACACCTTGGGGCTAGCTGTACGAAAACAGTTGATTCTGGCGAGTTATCACCTTTGTACACAGGGGTATCCTGAAAACTTTCTGCATTTGTCATTGAATCAGCGCCAGCAATTGCAACAAGCTATCCGCAAGTTGGGGCAAGTGGCAGCCGAACAATTGCTCACTTCTATTAAAAGTCAGGAAGTTGGGTTAGATAAAGGAGATGAAGAAGATGAAGATGAGGAGAATCAGGAAGTAACATCTTCTGAACTTCTGGACACCTCGAATTCTCAGTCTTTCACCGCCGACACCTCTAATCCTATAGAACTAGTAAAATGGCAACAAAACTTAGAAGAAGTAACGCAAGATATACTGAAAAAACTATCGCATGATGCTAATGTTTTAATACAAAAATCTGGAGTATTACCTAAAAAATTACCAGAACCGATTTTAGCAGCTGCGGCCGCGGCTGCATCAGAAGCATCGGCTGAGGTCATGCCAGGGCCACCCAACTTATTAAACTTAGTAATTGAAATTGAAAATGAGCAGCAGTCAGAAGATTCTGCGCTGACGCAAATTATGGCTATTAACCTGCGGTTAGGAGAAATTGAATTTGCTGAGGTAGCACTCTCATCTGAGCGCAGGCAAATCCGCAGTATTTTAGTTCAGCTAAACAAGCTAGGACGAGAGTATCAAAAAAAACATCGAGAAAGAGCGATCGCAGAAGCTGAAGCTGCATGGCGTGCTAGTTGGTTTGAGGATTAGTCATTTGTCTTTTGTCCTTTGTCCTTTGTCCAAAGTCAAATGACCAATGACCAATGACCAATGACTAATGACCAATGACTAATGATTAATGACCAATGACTAATGAAAAACCAGATTGGATACGATTGCACAAAGCCTTGGCAATAGAAGCCGAACGGGGTTTTACAGACTTGATGGGCAGAGAATATCGCTTCAGTGAATTTTTAAGCCTAACTTTGGGCAAATTCCCAACAGGCTTGCCCCAAACTGAACGCCGCCGTTGGCAAGGACTAGCAGTGCAATTTGCTAGTTATCCACATCTGGCGCTGGAGGAAAGACAACATTTAGTAGCAGAAACTCGTAGGTATCTTTCCCAACTACAGCAAGATGAGCAGGGGGAGCAGGGGAGCAGGGAAGCAGGGAAGCAGGGGAGAATTAATCAATTAAAAATTTCAAATCCGAATCCGAAATCTCCAATTGTTAGTGAGGTGAGTCGGAGGCTTGCACCGAAAATTGACCAAAAACTCAGTGATTTACCAGAAATAGGTTTCAAAAAAGCTGATAATTTGGCACGGCTTGGTTTACACACTGTCCGCGACTTGCTTTTTTACTATCCTCGTGACCACATTGATTATGCGCGTCAGGTTAATATCCGCGAGTTACAGGCAGGTGAGACGGTGACAATAGTGGCTACAGTAAAGCGTTGTAACTGCTTTAGTAGCCCTAAAAATCAGAAATTATCAATTTTAGAACTGGTCGTAAAAGATAATAGCGGTCAAATCAAAATTGGTCGTTTTTACGCAGGTACACGCTTTAGTAGTCGTGCTTGGCAAGAAAGTTTAAAACGTCGTTATCCAGTGGGTAGTATTTTGGCGGCGTGTGGGTTGGTGAAAGAAAGTAAATACGGCTTGACGCTTGATAATCCAGAACTAGAGGTTTTGGCAAATCCAGGAGACTCGATTGAGTCGCTGAATATTGGGCGAGTAGTGCCAATTTATGGATTGACTGAAGGCGTGGTGGCAAATACAGTCCGACAGGCGGTAATTGCTGCTTTACCTGCTGCGGCTAACCTGAAAGACCCTTTACCAAATGGTTTGCGGCAGAAATATGGTTTGATGGAATTAAAAGATGCGATCGCTAATATCCATTTTCCCAGCGATAGCGCCGCTCTACAAGTTGCCCGTCGCCGTCTAGTTTTTGATGAATTTTTCTACCTACAACTTGGGTTACTCCAACGTCAGCAGCAAGCAAGGGCGATTCAAACTAGCGCCATCCTTGTCCCGCGAGGCCAACTTGTAGAAAAATTCCACGAAATACTGCCTTTTAAACTCACTGGCGCACAACAACGAGTCCTTAACGACATCCTCAACGACTTACAAAAACCTGTACCCATGAATCGTTTGGTGCAAGGTGATGTCGGTTCTGGTAAAACAGTCGTCGCCGTATTAGCTATCCTCGCAGCAATTCAATCTGGCTATCAAGCGGCGTTAATGGCTCCCACAGAAGTTTTGGCAGAACAACATTATCGCAAGTTAGTTAGCTGGTTTAATCTCTTACATTTACCAGTGGAATTACTGACAGGTTCCACTAAAACTGCTAAACGAAGACAAATACATTCTCAGTTAGGAACTGGTGAATTACCTTTGTTAGTGGGAACTCATGCCTTAATTCAAGACTCTGTAAACTTCCAGCAACTGGGGTTAGTGGTGATAGATGAACAGCATCGCTTTGGAGTAGAACAACGGGCGCGTTTGCAACAAAAAGGCGAACAACCCCATGTGTTAACTATGACAGCTACCCCGATTCCTCGAACCTTAGCACTGACGATACACGGGGATTTGGATGTCAGCCAAATTGATGAGTTACCACCGGGACGACAAAAGATTCAGACAACAGTATTATCGGGTCAGCAACGCACCCATGCTTACGACCTCATCCGTCGAGAAATTGCCCAAGGTAGACAAGTTTATGTGGTTTTGCCCTTGGTTGAGGAATCAGAAAAACTGGATTTGCGATCGGCTGTTGACGAGCATCAAAAGTTACAAGAAAGCGTTTTTCCCGACTTTCAAGTAGGGCTGCTGCATGGTCGTATGAGTTCAGCCGAAAAGGATGAAGCGATTACCAAATTTCGTGATAACCAAACACAGGTTTTAGTTTCTACTACCGTTGTTGAGGTAGGAGTCGACGTACCTAATGCCACAGTCATGCTCATTGAAAATGCGGAGCGATTTGGCTTATCACAACTGCACCAACTGCGTGGGCGTGTCGGTCGTGGCGCGGCTCAATCTTACTGTTTGTTAATGAGCAGTTCCAGAAGTCCTGATGCTCAACAACGATTGAAGGTGTTGGAACAATCTCAGGATGGCTTTTTTATCTCCGAAATGGATATGCGTTTTCGTGGCCCAGGGCAAGTACTGGGAACTCGCCAATCGGGAGTGCCAGATTTTACCTTAGCAAGTTTGGTTGAAGATGAAGAAGTTTTACTTTTAGCGCGGCAAGCAGCAGAAAAAATAATAGAGATGGATGTTACTTTAGAGCGCTGGTATTTGATGAAAGAAGAGTTGAAGTATCGATATGAGCGGTTGATGGGTGGAGCGATTTTAACGTAATGTAACCGGATAAAATTACTAATGCAATAGGTATTTAATCATGATGCTTGCTGCATTTTGGCATAGGCTTGATAAACACCTTTCACGTTATACCAGTTGAGGAAAATTCGAGCAATTTCTAAAGCTAATTGCGGTTTACCTAAATTAATTAGCCATTGCAACAACGGAGCCATTGTCCGTTCATTTAGCGCACCATTGAGTGAAAGAATACCCCAAAGTAAGCGATGTAGCCAAGTCATTTGAATCATCATTCGCACTTCCCATGTGGGATGCTTTTGATAAAACAAAACTCCCATCCGTCCGCGTTGAATTTCTTGGTCAATCAATCGGGGAATTTGCTCTAAGTTAAATGCTGGATGCCAGTGATATCCTACAGCTTCTGGACATTTAATTAATGTCAAACCTAGTTTTTTCAGCCGCACACCTAATTCTAAATCTTCCCAGCCGTAGAGTTGAAAGCTAGTATCAAAAAGTCCCGCTTTATCTAACCAATGCTTAGGAATTGCTACATTTCCGGTAGCAAAAAAAGCTGCTGAAAAATCTGTGACTTTGTAGGGTTCAGCCGTTGGATTGTTGAAATTACAAGTATTAATAACTGCACCGTAAGTGAAAAAGCGATCGCTCCCCAATTTCTCTTTACCCTGCACTAGGGCGTTTCCATGAGCTTGCAAGAAATTATTCAGCACTACTAAATCACTATCAATAAAGATAATTGTGTCTCCCAGCGCCTCTTTTACTCCCAAATTCCGAGCCGCAGCTGGCCCAGCATGATCTTGCTGAAACCATCGCACATGAGGAAACTCCTCTTTGTGTTCTGTCAACCACTCCAATGTGCCATCAGTAGAACCATCATCCACCAAGACAATCTCGTAATTAGTAACCGAACTTGGCTGACTTAACTCTTGCACCTCCAAGGCGCGGAGGCACTTTTCTAAGATCGGTTGGCGATTATAAGTCGGTATCACAACGCTGAAAAACACAGTCTCACCCACAACATTATTTATCCATCTCCAGAATAGGACAGATGAGGCGCTGACACTGTTCCTTAGCTGATTCTGGTGAAGAAAATGTCAAAGGAAATAATTTTTATAGTATTCCCCGACCATCTGTAATTGGTATCCGCCCGAAAAGTTCTCAAAGTAAGTTTATTTAACAAGACAGAATTCAGAATGACTTCTGACTTCTGACTCCTGAATTCTGTTTGATAAATCTCCATTAATCAACATATAACCTGATGTTAATTTTTGGTCATTAGATTATATAACAAACTTAAAAATTTTTGTCTAGCTATGTAACCTAAATAGCAAACAACATTTTGTTAATAACAGGTTACTTACTGTTCAAAATCTGTGGCATTTCACGTAAATAATTGATGGCTTTTTCTGTCAGTAATCAAGATTTGCCTCTACTAAATTTTTTATGTCACAACACAGGAGAATTTGATGTCTCAATTAAGTCGCAGACAAATTTTAATATTTTTTGCTGGCAGTGCTGGTGCTGCTGTATTGGGAGACACAATTCTAGATGGTGTTTCTAGTATTGCAGGAGCAAACAACAGACGACTAAGCTTTACACCAGTGCGCTTACCCCATCCTTTGCCCGTTTATAAACAGCAAAAAAGTTTCTTGCCAACTGCAATAGGTCAAGGACAGGTAATCAATCCATCTGCAAATGCGAAGTTAAACAGCTACAACGTAGTTGATGATGTGGTAGTGCCACCAGAGTATGAACGTTATGTAATTATCAGCTGGGGCGATCGCGTCTTTCCCAACAAGGATGATTATTTTGGCTACAACAACGATTATACAGGTTTTATTCCTCTCGGCAGAACCAACGATGTCGGCTATTTGTGGGTTAATCACGAATACGTGAGTTTTCCTTTTTCTGATCTAGCACCAGAAGCCCCAGCAGATGTTAAAGGATTTCCTACCACCTTTGAATCAGTGATTGGGTGGGCTTTGCCTTCCACCAGAAGTCTTGAATTTGACGGCGAAGTTTTATATAACTTAGGCGGATCTATTATCCGCATCTCCCAACGTAATCGCAGTAACCGTTATGCCGTGGTTAAAGGTGATGCTAGAAATCGCCGCCTTCATGGTCTTTCTGGGTTAGGAATTAATAGCCAAAGGAGTGATGAATATAAAAATGTCACTTCTTGGGGAAGTCGTAGCCACCAGAAAGGCGACCAAAATTATCTCATCGCAACTGGCCCAGCTGCAACTCAAGTATTTAACTTATCCTCCGATGGGCTAGGTGACAAAATTATTGGCACTGCCTATAACTGTTCTGGCGGTACAACTCCTTGGGGAACTATTGTAACCGCTGAAGAAAACTTTCAAGGAAGTGCAGCATTTTTTGTTGGTGTCACAGAACCAGTTAACCCTAATGGTACTCAAACAGGTTACACCGATGGTACTACAGGTAAGACCTTCGGTTTAGTTGGGGAAAAATATGGTTGGATTACAGAAATTGATCCCGTTAATCCGAATTTCCGCCCTCGCAAACATACTTCACTAGGCCGTTTCCGCCATGAAAACGTTGCCATCCGTGCTGAAGCTAAGAAACCATTAATCGCCTACATGGGTGATGACAGACGCGGGGGGCACACCTGGAAATTTGTCAGTGCAGGTATTATTTCTTCCCCAACCAGCAAAGCCAACAGCAGCTTGTGGGAAAGTGGTACATTGTATGTCGCCCGTTACAATCCAGATGGTACGGGTCAATGGATACCGTTACTTTTAACTACTCCCACCAATCCCATTCCGCCATCGGTAATTTCTTCTGTAGAATTTGCTGCTTTGGGTTCGGCTCAAAGAAATGGTCTTTTACCCCTGCCAAAACGCAATGGGATTGCAGGTCAAACTACAGATGGTGGTCCCCTCGCAGTCGATCGCACCAATGAAGCTAATAGACTACCTGGTTATCAAGGTAAGAAGCTATCTGATTTCTACACTTCCCAAGGTGCTATTCTCGTTGATGCCTTCTTAGCAGCGAATTTGGCTGGCGGAACTCCCACAGCACGTCCAGAAGATATAGAAGTGCATCCGACCACCAAAGAAGTCTTCATTGCCTATACTGATGGTGCGCCGGGAAGTGACGGTTATCCAGATTCACGCATTTTCCAAGTTGCCAAGTTGAGTACAGATGTTAACGCAACGCAGCAATCGGGGGGATTGTACAAAATTATTGAAGATAGTGCTGATGGGACAGGTCTAACCTTCCGTTGGCAGAGATTTGCTCAGGGTGGAGAAGCTGGCTCACTTTCTGGCGCTGGTTTTGCCAATGTAGATAACCTAGTATTCGACAATAAGGCAAATATTTGGGGTGTGACGGATATGTCTACCACCACTCATAATGGTTTTAATGTCGGTGCTGCCGGGACAGTAACTACCATCGACCACACAGCCAGTGGTAATGTTTCTAACTTCACAGGAGTTTTCGGTAATAACTGGCTATTCTATATTCCTACTACTGGTAGGAATGCCGGAGAGGTAATACCTTTTGCTCATGGCCCAGTGCGTTGTGAGATGACCGGGCCAACTTTTGTGGGAGATACACTGATTATTTCCGTCCAGCATCCCGGCGAAGATAGCCCAATTAACGATGGCACAATTCTTAGTCGTGAGATTGAATTACTGGATTTGAGTGGTGTTACATTCAATCAGGCTCGGACTGTGCCTCGTGGTAGTAGTTGGCCAAGTAACATCCCAACTGCTGACGGTGGTAAAGGTCAACCTAGAAGCTTTCCTAAACCATCTGTAATTGGCATTAAACGTAAGAATCCTACTGGTAATTTTACTTAGGCTTACGAATGTAGAGACGTTATTTTTAACGTCTCTACATTGATTTTCACATTGATTTCCAAGGTAGCGCCACTAATTCACTTCAGATAGTTTTTTCTTGCGTTTCATCCCCAACGCCATAGCACCTGCGATCGCTATACCACCAATAGTCATCGGTTCTGGTACAGGTGTACTCTTAGAGTAGCTTACTGTACCCAACTCTGTTGTAGACAATAAGTCAGCACTCAGAATGCTATAAAATTTTGTTCCTCCTGTATTTGGATTACCTGGATCATTCCCAATAAAAAACTGATCTTCAACTAAATAGCTCAGTCCTGACAGGTTGCCATCTGTAAAGCTAACTACAGGAGATAATGGGTAATCAAAATCACTTGTCTCTGTATATTGAGTACCCAAGTAGTCAAACGCAATAGATAATCCATTGCTAACACCTAGAGTTTCCTCACCTATGCCGGTTAAGGTCGAATCATTATATTGAAAAGAGCCGAAATATTGACCGGGATTATCGCCAGATGTCGCATTCACGGTGAAACCATAATTAACTAAGGCAGCTTGGGTCGGTTTAGCAATAGTAGCAACCGAGACAGCAACAGCAAAAGCAGCAATACTAATATCTTTAGCTAATTTCATCAGACAATGCTCCGAAGCTAAAAAATGAATAATTCTGTAATTTCACTTAAATAAACTTTCCACCTATGTATATAGGTTAAGAAATAATAAACAAAAGATGATCCTGGTTAAATCTTCACGTTTGTCAGCTATATATAAAAGTTGTGTAAACTTACTCCATATTTACAGCAAGCTAGGTTGATATTTGAAGCTGATTATCAACACTTCTTGAAAACAAAAAATATTTTTCATTAATCTCATTAAAAATATTGAGCCGTTCAAAACTGGCTTAAAAATATTTATATATAAGCGATCGCTTTATAAGTAAACTTCCACGAGAATGAACCGTAATTCTGACTCCTAACTTCTAAATCCTTCTATAGGTTGTTGCATGAATAAAATATACCTGGGTTAGTTCAGATATAATAATGACTCATTCTTTGTTGTCCTAAGTGGAGAAATTAATGGGTCGCGCCAAAAAGGTTGTCCTGGCATATTCTGGTGGAGTGGATACTTCCGTTTGCATCCCTTACCTCAAACAGGAGTGGGGTGTGGAAGAGGTGATTACCCTAGCAGCAGATTTAGGTCAGGGAGATGAATTAGAGCCAATTCGAGAAAAAGCCCTGAAATCGGGTGCAAGTGAATCACTCGTGGCGGATGTCAAAGACAGCTTCGTTAAAGATTACGCTTTTGGAGCGATTCAAGCCAACGCACTTTATGAAAATCGTTATCCTCTAGGAACTGCTCTTGCCCGCCCACTGATCGCTAAAATATTAGTAGAAACGGCTGAAAAATATGGTGCTGATGCGATCGCTCACGGTTGCACCGGCAAAGGTAACGATCAGGTTCGTTTTGATGTCTCTGTAACCGCGCTGAACCCCAACCTAAAAATCCTCGCACCAGCCAGAGAATGGGGTATGAGCCGTGAGGAAACCATCGCTTATGGTGAGAAGTTTGGTATCCCCTCACCAGTCAAAAAATCTTCTCCCTACAGCATTGACAAAAATTTGCTCGGTCGTAGCATTGAAGCGGGTAGTCTCGAAGATCCGTCATTTGAGCCACCAGAAGAAATTTATGAGATGACCAAAGCGATCGCTGACACTCCCAACGAGCCAGAGTACATCGAAATTGGTTTCCACGGTGGTATTCCCACAACCATCAACGGCATAGCCAAACAGCCGGTTGAACTAATTGAAGAACTCAATCAGCTTGTAGGAAATCACGCCGTTGGACGGATAGATATGATTGAAAACCGTCTAGTTGGCATCAAATCGCGGGAAATCTACGAATCACCTGCGATGTTAGTGCTAATTCAGGCACATAGAGACTTAGAAAGCTTGACTTTAACGGCAGATGTCACCCATTACAAGCGTGGCATTGAAGAAACTTATAGCCAAATCGTTTACAACGGTTTGTGGTACAGTCCACTCAAAGTTGCACTAGATGCTTTTATTCAAAAGACACAAGAGCGAGTCTCTGGAACTGTGCGAGTGAAGTTATTCAAGGGTAACTCCACGATAGTTGGGCGTTCGAGCGATAATTCCCTCTATACTCCTGATTTGGCAACCTACGGAGCCGATGACCAATTTGACCATAAAGCTGCTGAAGGTTTTATCTATGTTTGGGGACTACCAACTCGCATTTGGTCACGGCAAATAAAAAGTTAGTAGTCATGCAGTTTTAGATTGAAGGAGAAATCTAAAATCGGCAGAGTTAGGAGTTAAAATGCAAAATACAAAAGTAAAAATTCAAAAAATAACTTTTTACTTTACTCCTAACTCCTCACTTTTTACTCTTCACTACTCGCTTCTTTAACTTGGCGAGACTCTAGCCACAAGGGTACAACAATTAAGGCAGTGATGATTAGTAAAGCTGCGATCGCAAATTGACCTACCCAAGCAACCAATTGTTCTAAAGAGACAATTTTGCCAGCAAAAAAAGCTAATGTCACCATCAAACTAGCCCAAGCAACTGCTCCTAAAAAATTGTATAAAAAGAATTTTCCAAAAGGCATTTCGGCTATACCAGCTAGTGGTGCCGCAAAAACTCGCAATAACGCCAAAAAACGACCGAAGAATACTGCTTTAGCAGCATTTTGAGTAAATTGATCTTTAATAGTCAGCAACCGTACTTCAGAAATCCGAAATATGCTACCAACTTTTACCAGAAAAGGCCAACCGCTAACTCTACCAATCCAATAGCCACAAGTGCCGCCAATTACCGCACCCATAATTGCGTCACTGAGAACCAGCCAGTAATTTAGTTCATCGCTGCCAGCTAAAAACCCGCCCACAAGGGTCACGGTTTCACCAGGAAGGGGAATGCCTAAATTTTCTAGCAAAATTCCCAAAAAAACTGCCCAATATCCGTAACTATGGGCCAATTCCTGGATATTTTCTAGTGAAATCAGCTCTAAAGACATTCCGCACCGCCGTCTTTATAAATTTTTACTTTTACTATATCTTTGCTTGTTTTTGGGCGGGGTGTCAATCAAACCGCTACATTTGCTTATTCGGTCATTAGTTTAATTCTGAGTAATCTATAGTTCATACTCTATAGAAACTATTAATTTTTGATTATTAACTGTATAAATCTTAGCATTTGATACCATAAGTTAATTTTTTTTAAAAAATAATAAAAATAAATTACAAAAACTTTATATATTTCTAGTAAAATTATAAAAATTTCGTAAAAGATACGGTTGATACCGAAATTATGAAACCATTATGCCTATATTTATGAAAGTTATCAAAAATTATACGGCATGAATACTTAAATAATCACTTTTAATTGCACGGCTGCAATCCCCTAAATATTTAGGGAAAACAGTTATTTTGCCATTGAAAGAGAAGAGGTATTTATGTCATTTTTTGATTTTTAGTCAAGTATTCAATTACCCTGTTGAATTTATGATTCTCACACAAGAACTTCAAGTTATTTTGTTTAAACCCCAAGGAAGCATAGATTTAGAAGGCGGAAAGGCTTTGAGTGAACAGATGGCTGGCGTAGTGCCTCAAGCTCATCAACTCTGGGTTATTGACTTAGCAAAAGTTAATTTCATGGACAGTTCTGGGTTAGTCCCTTTAGTCAAAGGTTTGAAAGCTGCACGTCAGAGCGGTTGCCGTTTAGTTCTATGCAATGTGCAAACTCCTGTACGGCTAATTTTGGAACTTACCCAGCTAGATACAGTGTTTGAAATTTTTCCCACTTACGAAGACATTTTTACTGGCGAAGATATATAGTCTGTCTGGTGCTAGCAGACTAAATAATAAATCTACCTATAGATGGATGGTAGAGTCAAGCAATATTTGCATTTTTTCACATTTCCTCAAATATTCTCACATCGTCAAAGATAACAGTCTGGTGCTAGCAGGCTGATTTTTTATATTATCTAGATAATGAAATGTTAAGGAAAACTCATAGCTTTGATCTAGGTGGTCTTAACGAAATATCAAAGCGGAAAATTACCAAAATCAGTCAAAGAAAATGTAATTCTTTGCATTTTTCTCTAACACCATTAAATTACTCGAAGCTAATTGCTCTATATTGGACGCAACTAACGCAAGGAAGCAAGAGGTAAGAAAGGTTAGAATATTAGCCTTTGCGTTATTTCTAACTCTATAGTGATTTTTACCTTAATGTATTACCTGGATATCTCCAAGATGCTTTGCTATGACAATTTCTTACCTCTTCGATTCCACCATAATGGTAACTTTAGGCATTCTGGGGAGTTGAAAGATTAGTTTGTTCCGACGCTGGGCGGGGAAAATTTGGCAAATCAATTCCACTGTGACTAGCATTGCGAGTTTTGAGTGCTAAACGGTAACTCACACTTTGCAGTTCTGCTTGCAGTTTGCGATTTTCCCGTTGTAGCATTGCTACTTTTTCTCTGACTGGTGTCATCCGCTCCTCAAACTTTCGACGGTAAATTTGAGGTAACTCTTGTACTACTTGCTCTAACATCCGAGTGCGATCTGTAAGTTCTTGGACTGACTGTCGCAATTGATAAATTTCGGAGTCACGAGTTGTAATTTGCTCTTGGTAGAACGCCACCTGCTGCTCAACAGCTTGGAGTTGTTCTTGCAATGCCTGTAACTGGCTCAGATCGCGCTCAAGATCCGGCTGCTGGGGCATAAAACTAGTATTACCCTTTACTAGCCGGAAGAGTTCTTGAGATAGTTGTTGCACTAATTGATCTCGGAGTTGCAGCTCTTGGCGTAGCTGCGAAACTTCCGTAGAGAGAACTTGAATATTGGGTGTATCAGATTGGCTCACAGTAGCTTACAGCTCCCATTCAGAATCTTGTCCACTCTTAGGTATAACTGCGGGAGTACTACCTTTGGCAAGTATTTGTTAATTTAGCATTCCCAATTAAGTTACGAAAAAAGAAGAAGACAAAATTTTACTGAATGGGAATTGGGAATTGGGAATTGGGAATATTATTGTCATTTTCCTTGTCTCCCCTGTCCCCCTTGTCTCCCCCTTCCTCTCCTGCTCCCCTGCCCCCTGCTCCCTAATTAGACAGGTGCAGCTACTTTAGTGGGCTTTTCCTTTTCCTCTTTAGGGGGTTTTTCTTCTGCAATATCCTGCTTAACTGTCAAATAGCGAATTACTTCTTCACTCAAGCGCATAGCGCGTTCAAAAGGAGCGATCGCAGTTGCAGGCGCACTGTAGTTTAACTGGATGTAGATCCCATCGCGGTGTTTTTTGATTTCATAAGCTAGACGACGCTTACCACGATTTTGAATTTGGATATCCTCAGCGCCTTGGTCACGAAGCAAATTCTGATATTTAGTAATTGCTTGCTCTGCCTGTTCGTCTCCTAGGTCGGGACGGAGGATGTACATTGTTTCGTAATTTGTAGTCATATTTTCCAGTTTCCTTATGGACAAAAAGGTTGCTGACATTAATTTATACTTGATTTAAATTTAAAATACTAGTATTAATCAACATCGGAAGCAACAAGGAACTATAATCTTACCAGTTTTCAATTTGAATCATTAGCCAAATCGCCGAAGTTTGTATTTTTTTCAGATGTCCCTAATGAAAACTAGGTCGTAAGGCTACCTCCAGAGCCTCTCACTGACCCGCAAGGGGAGTGAAGAGACAACATTATCTTTCTCTAAGGACATCTTCTCTAGCGGCTTTCAGGCTCAACGCTAAATCGGTTTGCTAAAAAGCTAACTGAGAATTGCTCTCGTTCGAAGTTTCTAATCGCAGATCAAAGGATATTTATCAAGGTTATGGCACAGCGCTACGTGCGAATTCAAAATCAAGAAGGACAGATTTACTATGGGATACTACAACTATCCCTTAATGTGCAGGTGCTAGATGCTCCGCCCTGGTTACAAGGACAACCAACTGATTTAACTTTGACACCAGAAAATTATCAAATTCTGGCTCCTTGCGCTCCCTCAAAAATTGTGGCGGTGGGTAAGAATTATGCAGAACATGCAGCCGAAATGGGAACTCCAGTACCTTCTGAACCACTAATTTTTCTCAAGCCACCCACAACTATCATTCCATCTGAGAGGGAGATTAAGTACCCTCCCCAGTCACAAAGAGTTGACTACGAAGGAGAGTTAGCATTAGTGATTGGCGATTACGCTTTTGAATGTACACCAGAGGTAGCCCAAACAAAAATTTGGGGCTACACCATCGCTAATGACGTAACAGCGCGGGATTTACAAAAACTGGATGCTCAATGGACACGAGCTAAAGGTTTTGATACTTTCTGTCCTTTGGGCCCTTGGATTGTGCGGGAGTTAAATCCAGGAGCGAGATTGCAGACTTTTGTGAATGACGATGTTAACCCAGTTCAATCTGCCTGTATCGATCAGATGGTATTTTCCCCTGATGTTTTAGTTTCTTACATTAGCCAGGTGATGACGCTACTACCAGGTGATTTGATACTTACAGGTACACCAGAGGGTGTAAATCAATTACACCCAGGCGATCGCATCCGCGTCGAGATTGAAGGTATTGGCCGCCTGGAAAACACCGTAGTGGCTCGTTAACGACTAGCGTACCTGCATATACACTGCATCGGAAATCGCTGGGATTTCTGCATAACGTCCGCTTACAGACTGGATTACTGAATATGCAACTGCTCCCACTATGCCGATAAAAATGGTTGTGGATAGAGTTTGGATTGCGAAACCACCAACAGGAACTAGTCCCACAACATCAGTGAGGATGTTAAACAAAAAGATAATGATGTCCAAAAGGATTGCTTGCATAGTGTTGAAACGAATAAAGTGACTAATTTTTTCGTTTCTGACTACCAGCAAAAATAAAGCAAAGAAAATAATCATTCCTGCATAACGCACGCCGTAGTAAATTCTCAACAATGGCAGAAGCGGCAGAAACAGTAGTTGTAACGGTGGAAAATCTGATAGCAAATATCTACCAAATACAAAAACCTCAATCAGAGGAAGCAAATAAGGCAAACAAGCAAAAATTCTATCTGAAACCGTTGTAGACCCGCGCCAAGACATTATGCGTTCTCCTGTGGTTAAATTTATATAGTTACTTGAGCTTAGGATAACGCAGTTACTTGGTCTTGCTGGTAAATTAAACTATTCTATATGGGCAATGCGAAAGCCCATCATGCACTCATACTGGTCTGGCTGCTGTTGAGTAAGTTTGCGAATGGCTTGACCACAACGTAGTTCACCTCCACGCCAACGGGGTTGACCGCTCCTGTCAGCGAGTAAACAAGACTGGCAAACTTGCTCAGGGGCAAGGATTTGCTCGTCCATTAAAATGACTAGCATCGAATCCCTCCTGTAAATCCTTATTGTCACCTACATTTCACTCAGGTGAGGATACTTCTTTGAACCGCTTCAGGTAAGTTGGGCACGTGTTACGCGATTAACTGTGAATTTGTGATGAAGCTTTGCATCTGCCGGAGGCGATCGCAAATCACCCACTTAAGAGCCACATCCTACTTTCCTTTTTGTAGCAAAAATGTGGATAACCACAATTCAAGAACAATTGTCAAGTGAATCTTAATTTTTATTGTATGTTGTGTCTATTGCAAATTTGACATTTCTAGTAAAAAATGATACAAAAATACTCCTATTAATTTTGATCATAGACAGCCAACGGTGTCCATTGTATTCCTGTTAATTTAGCCGTGGAGAGTGCCAAACTTAATATTCAGGAAACAACAAAAGCTTTACACACAAGCAACACGGCGATCCATTGAATTTTGCGGTAAAACGGAGTTCACTAGATAGCTATTTAAGGGGTACATTTACAAAATACTGGGGTAAACTTGCAAGCAAGTTAATACACAATATTAC
Organism: Nostoc sp.; assembly: GCF_036917775.1. Lineage (GTDB taxonomy): Bacteria > Cyanobacteriota > Cyanobacteriia > Cyanobacteriales > Nostocaceae > Nostoc. Next base: position 678 of record NZ_JBALEQ010000028.1, on the reverse strand, counting down.
TCAGAGGCTCGTCGGTCTGGGCATCACTCACAATGGAACACTGGCAATTTCTGATACAGAAACAAGGCGCTCGCTCGTGGCATATCCTAGAATCGCCAAATTTGGAAATTTTGGAAGGACAGTATAGAGTTTTGGCTCGTTCTAGCCTTTTGAATACAGACGTGGAAGTGCGGGTAACTCACTCTTCAACTCAGGAAGTTCAACCAACGCGGCGAATTTTCAAGCGATCGCGTCGCACTAATTCAGAAGGCTTAATGGCGGTAATTCCCTTTACTTACTTTGATGCGGGAGTTTGGGAGTTGCGCTGTGGCGGCGATTTGATGTCGGATTTACTTGGTAAATCTTGGCAATACAGTGTCCAAATTAAAGTATTGTCTGAGGAAGAAGAGGCAGAGCAAAGGAAAAATCTAGAATTAAATTTACTTAATCAGGCTGATACTGTTTCTGAAAACTTGGATGCTGCCCCAGAAGAACCTGCAATTACTTTAGATGAAGCGATCGCAGTTTCGGCAGAATTGGAAATTGCTACAGACAGCAACCCTGTCACCACAGTTGTTCCAGATCAAGAGAATTTGGATGCAGACCCAGAAGAACCTGCAATTACTTTAGATGAAGCGATCGCAGTTTCGGCAGAATTGGAAATTGCTACAGACAGCAACCCTGTCACCACAGTTGTTC
>NZ_JBALEQ010000027.1:0-108145 GCF_036917775.1 Nostoc sp. | reverse complement strand
CCCTCAAACCTCATAAACAACTCTATTTTCAGCGTGGTTTTTCTGCCCTCTCCCTTATGCAGCAAACTTTATAGGTCGCTTGTCACCCTCTGAGCACTTATGATTTCACTTATGATTAAGGCATCTGTGCCATTCTCGCAAAAGCCTCTTTCCCCCTGCTCCCTCCCTCCTGCCCTAATTGCCCATTCCCTTAGCCACTAACACCGTCACATCGTCCCGGTCTCGGTTAAAGTCTCGGTATAAGACACCTGCAATCAAGCTGGGATGTTTTTGACTTAAGCCTGGATAGCGATCGAGCTGCCACTTAGTATCTAATCCGTCAGAATGCATAATTAAAAGTCCGTTGGCATACCAGGGATAGCTAAACTCTTGAATTTTGCGAATCTCATGTCCCACTGTGCCGTTGTTAGATATCAGATGGTGGCGTTCAGTAAAGGAGAAAATGCTGGCAGCGATATTGCCAATGCCGGCAAAGCGGACACACTGTTGTTCAAAGTCGATTTCAGCAATGGCGAGTGCTGCTCCTCGCGTACTTTGCAAGGCGGCGTGGGCAGCTTCGACGATCGCACCAGGAGAGCGATCGTGTTCTTGAAAAATTCTTACGGCTTTAGAGGAAGCAGTAGCCGCCGCAGGCCCATGCCCTAAACCATCAGCTACTAGCAACAGGCTGCGGCAACGATCCACTTGATATGCCCAGGCATCTCCTGAAACCTCCTCGCCTCGTTTGGGCAAACAGATCGTCCCAATTTCTAAGGTCTTATCCGGCGGATGGGGTGTCGAGTCTGACCAGAGGTGAGCGAGGAGCGCTGTCCCTTGGTTGCGAATGGAGTAAATTTCAAATAAACCAGAGAGGCGAGAAATTGCACCCAGTCCATGGCCTAAGGTTCCGCCTGTGGAAAAGCCATCTTGCAAACACTCATCCACATCAACCATTCCCCGTCCTTTATCTAGCGATAAGACTTCAATCCCGATCGCTGAATCGTGTTCGAGCAATCTTAGCAATAAAACTCCACCCTGACCGTGCTGGATCAGATTGTTCGCAATCTCTGTCACTACAATGCCAACCTTGCCCCGTTGCGTTTCCTGAAAACTGAGCCGAGTTGCTAAAGCGATCGCTACCCGTCGCGCTTCCCCAGTCTGGCTAGATTCAGTAATTGTAATGGCGACAGATTCTCTCATTTTATTTCCATCGTACAATTATTACCCGTGTTCCTTCTCCCACCGCAGACTGAATCTCAAACTCGTTAGCGAGTCGTTTGGCACCACCCAGTCCCATACCCAACCCACTACCCGTGGTGAACCCATCCTTCAGGGCCAGATCAATATCGGGAATTCCCGGGCCTCGATCTTCAAAGGTCAGCCGGAGCCCTCGTTGTCTCCCTTCCTGAAGCGTTTCTAGTTTTACTGTGCCACCTCCCCCATAGTCTAGGGTATTGCGGGCTAACTCACTGGCGGCGGTCACAATTTTAGTTTGGTCTACTAAGAGCTTGTCATGTAACAACCTTGCCTCTTTTGAGCTAGAAATGCTTTCTCAGTAAGCTTTCTAGATAATAAATTGTAAAAGTTGTTTCTTGACAGGCTCTAAGCCAAAGCCAATCTCCACGGCCAGTTGGCGCACAGCTTGCCGAACTAAAACTACATCACCAGAAGATTGAATGTCGATTGTTTCAATCTTCTGCATCGTCATCTGCACTCCATTTGGTGGCAGCGACCTGATTTGTGGTTTCATCGAGTGATGATAGCGTCCCGCCCGTTGGAAGCGTTCGGCCCTGCCGTGCCGGAGGCAATCGCAACAATGCCATTCCCTTTTCTACATTTAAGGCAGTGCAAATGCCCGTCAGCGACAGCCCCAATTCCACCAGCGTAATTGCCACAGCAGGCTGCATTCCAACGACAACTGTTTGGGCATCCATCACCCGTGACATTCTGGCAATGTTCGCTAAAACCCTAGCAATGAAGGAATCAACAATATCTAATGCAGAAATATCGATCAAGACACCGTGAGCGTGAGTTTGAGCGATGCGGTTGGTCAAATCATCCTGTAGCATCATGGCAAGGTGATCGTGCATATCCACTTGAATCGTCACCAGCAGGAAATTACCCATTTTGAGTATAGGAATAGATTCCATTGGTTTTTCCTATCCACTTATTTGGGTTGAGAGCGGGTAATCGTCGCTCCCAAATGTTTTAGCGCCGTGAGAAAGGCATCGGCTAAGGTTGCCTTCGTTGTGATATTAGTCAAATCAATGCCGAGATAAACGATCGTTTGGGCAATTTGAGGACGAATACCACTGATCATACAATTGGCTCCCATAAGACGGGCAGCAGTAACGGTCTTGAGCAGATGTTGAGCGGTGAGGGTATCCACGGTGGGAACTCCGGTAATATCAATGATGGCAATTTCTGACCCGGTTTCAACAATTTTCTGCAACAACGACTCCATCATCATTTGCGTGCGGGCACTATCCAGGGTGCCGATAATGGGTAATGCCAAAATTCCGTCCCAAAGTTTAATCACTGGGGTAGACAGCTCCATCAACTCTTCCTGCTGTCGCAAAATCACTTCTTCCCGCGCCTTTTGATACACTTCAATTGTCAGCAATCCCAGCTGATCCAGTAAGTTGGTGGCTAGCCAAATCTCTTCACCCAACTGAATGGGGTCTTTCAATTGCTGACGCATTCGGTTGAAGAGGGGTTGCTTGAACGAAAAGATGAATGTAGCTGTTTCTGATGATGTGAAACCTTTTTGCGATCGCGATCGAGAAATGCTAGTTAGTATCTCTCGCATATCCTCCCACACTGCTGCTTGAATATTGGTCAACTTGCCCTGCCCAACGGCGATCCGAAACAAGCTCAGGAATTCCCGGCACTCTTCCTTTAGCTCGGCTTCTTTAATCAAGCCTTTCCGAATATTGACAGTGGCTAACTCCTGCGTCCACTCCGACAGCAAGTCTGCCTCGAAGGTTTCCAGAATCTCTGGTATCTTACTTTCGCTCATTGTTTGTATAAGGGCAACCACTTTGATTAGTCCAAAATCAGTGTATGCTGATTCAGCCCAACGTGAAAGCCGTTCGTTGGCAGCTTACATCAAACTAGCGATCGCTCGATCTGCTGTCGGTCACTGGTCTGACCGCCTATGCTGGATTTAATTCTCCCCCTGCTTTCTTCCCCCTGTCCCCTGCTCTCTTTGGTGAAATTTCCACAGTGGGCGATCGCTTATGTAGATAGAGAATGGGAAATTAGATGAGTGGAAGGATAAAAATACTAAATTTATTACTAATTATAGATATATCTTACATTAAAACTGCGGCTAAAGAGAGTAGTTTTATAAGACTACTTAAACAATCAGAGAATGAATTCCACCCTTTTACTAAGCCGATAGTGTAATGTCAAAAGCCTATCAATTAAGTCAATCTATTTATATATATAACCAGTCCCTACTTCCTTAATTTTAGAATTAAATCCTCATCAAAACTTCCAAGTATTACTTGTTTATTTAGGTACTCCTATGAAAAAATTGATTAAAGGTTTGCGCGAATTCAAAAGTAGTTATTTTCCCGCCAATGAAGAACTGTTTGAACAACTTTCTCAGGGTCAAAAGCCCAGAGTCCTATTTATTACCTGTTCAGATTCGCGTATCGATCCAAACCTTATTACACAAGCCGGCTTAGGTGAATTGTTCGTTATCCGTAATGCAGGCAATATTATTCCACCATTTGGTGCGACGAATGGAGGTGAAGGTGCAACAATTGAATATGCTATTCAAGCATTAGATATTCAGCAAATTATTGTCTGTGGTCACTCTCATTGTGGTGCTATGAAAGGATTAATGAAGTTAGACAGTTTGCGGGTAGAAATGCCGCTTGTACATGACTGGCTCAAGTATGCAGAGGCAACCCGAAGACTGGTAAAAGACAATTATAGCCACTACGAAGGGGAAGAACTATTAGAAATAATTATTGCTGAGAATATACTCACCCAAATAGAAAATTTGCGGACTTATCCAGTGATCCGCTCTAAGCTACACCAAGGTAAAATCAGTATTTATGCTTGGATTTATCAAATCGAGACGGGAGAAATTTTGGCATACGATCCACAAAAACATGCCTATGTCTTGCCCCAAAATCAGCTTCTCCCATCGGAAATAGATGAGACATTACTTAGCCCATCTTCAACTAGCAATGTGGAAATACATTTCACTAAAACTCAACAACGACCCTTTCAATCCTCCCAAGAACTCCCTATTTCTACACGTGAATGGTTTCCCATGACAGTGCTTTCTCCAGAGCAAATGGAGCGAATTTATCGAGGCTCGGCAACAAAGTAAAATGTATTGTATGGAGCTGAAATCAACATCTCGGTCAAACCTAGATTATGGAAAATGGACAAACTGAAGATGGTAGTGTTATGAAGTCCTCCACAATATTATTACAATCATCAGTAAACTACACTATCTGGACAATTTATTCCAGATAATGTAGCTTTAAAAATATCTGTTTTTGGCATTTTATCCTTAGATAAACCTTGATTTAGAAATATCAAGATCATCGAAAAATAAAAACAAATCACAATGGACACAACAAGAGGAGAAATCGAGAGAATTTGCTACAGATGACTTCACAAAAAAACGGTATCAGATTGTAATTCTAATTTGACTGCATCTACTTAATAATTAAGCAGGTACAGCAGCTGATTGTGTTAGACCTACAGCTTCTGCATATTTCAGGTAGGTTTCAACAGAAGCAATAACGATCCGAGCTTCGATTGCAAGTAGTTCAATACCAACTAGGGAAACACGTACCCAAGCATCGATAACGATACCTTTATCTAAGATACGATCAATAACTTCTGCCAAACTTGAAGAAGAATTAGTTTTTTCAACTGCCATGATTTTACACCTTAACTCATTGTTGATTTTTAGTATTAGTTAAGCATTTGCTTTTGCTATCTACTGAATCAAATTAAACATACGTTTTTCCAGATGTAAAGAGTTTACGTGTAACAAAAATGTCAGGAATACAACCATTCAACAATAAATGAGAGATTTCATGTTTGTTTTACGTTTGTTTGCTAGAAGACTTTCAAGAAAGTGTCAGTTTTTATCTTTCACTATGTTTATTTTGTATATTTTCATGTTAATTTTATCACCTTTTAAATTTATTTTTACCAAATATATTGATTTCTAAGTATGACTATAGGAATCCTATTTGAATTTTTAAAAAATTACGAGACAATACGGATAAAATTATAAGCGTAACAGTAGATAATTTTAAAGAATAATTCACTTATTATCAATACATTCGGCAGCAATCTTGGCACTCTCTAGGAGTTACTATGCCTAATGGCACCCTTGATAAGCTTTGGGGAATTTAATGGGAGCAGGACTGTAATTTTAGTGCCTATCCCTACTTCATTTTCTACAGTAATTTTACCTTGATGTAAATCAATAGCTTTTTTCACTAATTGACAATCCTAATCCTGTCCCAGAAATATTACCTACATTGCTAGCTCTATAAAAAGAAGTGAATAATTGGGATTGTTATGTAACTGGAATTCCAATCCCTTTATCTTGAACCTGAAAAATTACTGTTTCTTGTTGCTGGGATAAACTCAAATCAATATTTCCTCCTATGGTGAATATTTAATTGCATTAGATAGCAAATTATTCAAAATTTGCCGCAATTTTTTTGGCTCTACATTTGTCGAGAACTGCTATAATGATCGCTTCTAAAGTAAAAGATATACGAAAATTCACTTTGACGGGATGACCAAACCCTTTAGGTGTGTGTACAATTCATTTGATTAATTAGGAGATATATCATGGGTGAATCAAAACGTAGAAAACAGCAAGATCCCAACTACGGTAAAGTTAAAAATCCTGTCAAAAAGCTCATGAAAATTGTTTGCCCATTTTTTGAGGATTACGATAATTTTCCTAATCTCGATGATGAGGCTATATCGTTGATGATAGCTAAAGAAGGTTACAAACAAACGGGCTTGAAAGGAATAATTTTAAAAGGCTATCTAGCCGAACATTTAGTAAAGGATTATCCAACTGAAGCTGAAATCATAAAAGGCTTCAAACAGCACGGAAATATTTATGTGACTTCAACATTAGCATTAAGTTATTTAGAGAATGCTATAAATAAAGAAGAAAATCTGAAAAATTTCGATACCTATAAACCATTAAATGAATTTATTCGTATTGAAAGCGATTCTAAAGAATACCAAATAAATTTGGTATCAGTATTACAACAAAGTCCTGAGAAAGTAGCTGGCATTTAACAAAAGCCGTCCTGGAAGGACGGGGCTTCATACCCAACCCATTTTTTCGGTGAGGCGATGCTGCAACATTTGATAACTCAACAATATTATTTCGCATTAAAGCTTTTCTCGGCACTGGGCTGCGGGCTGATAGCCGGAGTCTTCTTCGCCTTCTCGACTTTCGTGATGAACGCCCTTGCTCGGCTGAAACCACCGCAAGGCATTGCCGCTATGCAATCCATCAATATCACGGTAATCAATCCATTTTTTATGACAGCGTTTTTGGGAACGGCTGCTGCTTGTATCTTTCTTTTAATCTCCTCGCTATTAAAGTGGCATCAACCCGGTGCCGCCTACTTGCTTCTCGGCAGCTTGCTCTACCTCGTGGGTACATTAGGTGTGACAATAGTTTTCAATGTGCCGCTCAACGAAGCCCTGGCGAAAGTCGAGCTGGACAGCACTGAAGGGGCGAGCCTATGGGCTAGCTACCTAACCAACTGGACAATCTGGAATCACATTCGGACGGTAGCGGCGCTAGCAGCAGCGGCATCGCTCACCATCGCGCTTTGTTTGGGTTCAAGAATCGTAGAGGGAATCGATAATACGGTTAGGTAACTCCGCTACTAATGGGTAAGTAGATTGGCGAAATTAAAGCTAACTGGCTAAGGCTGTCATTTGTCATTGGTCATTAGTGAATGGCACTAAGATAAGCGCAAACCCTTGATTTAACTGGCTTTTAAGTGTGGGGAGCCAGATTTTTTCCCCATCCTCCCACACCTCCCACACCTCCCTCAAACAAAGGTTTCAGGTTTTCTTAGTGCCATTCGGTCATTAGTAAAGGTTTTAAGCCTATTTACGTTTCGTAACATCCTTAGTTTTTTTGTGACTAATTAAATTATTTGCTCAACCATTCCTGCCATTTTTGAGCAGCCTTGTCACGTTCTGCCTTTTGGCCTGCGGGATCATAACTTCCCAAACTCTGCCACAACTGATTCCAGTCTTGTCCTTGGGGAAGCTTACTCACTACAGCCTTAACAATCAAAAAAGCCCGCTCACGAGTGAGATCGTTTGATGCTTGCAAAAGAGGAATTACCAAAGGTAAAACTTCTTTTCCACCCCGCATTAAAGGATACATCGAAGCTGTGTAGGGATTGTGCAGAATATCAGGGTAATCATCAAGGGTAGCGACCAAAGCGGACAATGAACGTTTATCCCCTAATTGGTGTAGGGCAGTGGCAGCACGGGCACGCACTTCTGGATTAGTATCATGGGTGGCTTGGAACAAAGCATCGGCACTAGCGGGATCAGCAATTTCACTTAGTCCCTCGGCTGCAAGCCTACGGGTACGGGGGTTGGGGTTAGTCAAAGCTTCCAATAAAACCGGGGTAGCTTTTTTGCCTAAACGGATCAATTCACCGAGTGCTAAAGCGCTAGTGTCTTGATCTGTGGAGTAGAGACGTGCTTTGATCTGCTCCATAGGTGTCGCGGTAGCTTCTTGATTATTCATATACAAATTTCCTCCGATCGCCAGCATCAAAAGTATCACGAATATTCCGCTCGTCCTCAAGATCACGGTGTCGCTCCTCCCCCTGCTGGAGCTGCTGCTGGCACATGCTGAAAGCTCAAAACGACTCGGCGATTGCCCCGACGATTTGCTTCTGTATCTTGGTTAGTAGTGGCATCAGGGGTAAAGTCTTCGGTTGAACCAGAGCCGATAGTAACAGCACTAATTTGAGCTTCAGCTACACCCTTAGCACGCAGGGCTGCTCCCACTGCCTGCGCTCTGCGTAGAGATAGATCCAGATTATGCTTAGATGCACCGCCGCGCCTGTCAGCGAAGCCTTCAGGAGTTACTTTAACATCAGGGAATCGCCGCAGGTAATCTAAGAATGTATCAATCTTGCCTGTTTCGCTGGAACTGAGTTGGTCGCTGTCGAAATCAAAGTAAAAAATGACTGGTTCGTGTACGTAAAAATCTTGATGCTTCTGCAAAGCGGCATCGAAGGTGGCAGATTGACCATCCTGTGCTGATGCCTGATCGTTCTCAACTTTGCCAGCACGGATTTGGAAGCCCCAATGAAGCGCTCCGTAAGTTGTCATGGTGTCTTCTCCCTTAGCCACCGTCTGAAAATCGAAGTTGAACTCACCAGCCCCTCCGGGAGCATCGGTTAGTTCTGCTGCTTTGATATCGGTGGGGTCATCGGAGCGTTTGTAACCAATAGTGGCTCCGCTTGCACCACTAGAAAAGGGTCGTGAAAGTCCAGGGGTTGCGGGATTGGGTTGGGCTGGGTCGTTGCCAAAGGGGTACTGGGCAGGTAATGCACTTCCGGCTGGGGCATTGGTTCCTGTACCACCGTGAGCAGGTGCATCATTGTGCAGCGCATCAGTGAAATATCCGCCCTCAACTCCCGTGGTTGCATCAGCAGTGGTACGGAGGCTAGCACCGGTAGCAGCAGGTAAAGACTGAGGTTCGACATTTGTACCTGTAGCATTTGTCAGACGCACAATCTGAATCAGTCCAATCTGGTTAGAGTAGGGAGCGGTGGTTTTGGGTTTGAAACGAATAGTAATCGGTAAACTCGCACCGTTTGGTGTGGCATTTACTTCAAAAATACCGTGTGTCAGGTCGTATGTGGGGTTAATTGCCCGTTGAATCAATTTTCTCTGGGCTGTTCCCGTCTGCTGCACCACATGAGTCAGTTCATGGGCGGTTAAGGCATCATTACCTGGTGACTTACCCGCACCAAAGAAAATGTTTTGCTGGTGGGTAAATGCCTGGGCATTTAAATCCTGATTCATTTGCACCGATTGAGTGCCTGTATGTACCCGTACTTGACTAAAATCTGTACCAAAACGTGGTTCCATGAAAGAACGCACTGTATCTGGTAACGGGCTTCCTCCACCTTCACTACTGTTTAGGCGACTCTCAAAGTTGTCCCCAGTTTGGAAGCTGTCATTGGTAGCGAGTTGTAGCGATCGCTTAGTTTGTAATTCTTCTTCTGGTAAAATCTCTCTTTGGATAGGTGCATTAATAAGTTTAGTTTGTAAATCCTCTTCCTCTTCTGGCATTGCCTCCCGTTGCACTAAGGGAGTTATGGCAGAGGCTAGAGGCTTAGTTTGCACTTGGTCTTGAGTGTGTGTATTCTGCAAACCTATTGGCTCTGGTTCAGCCATTCGCATAACCTGATCGGCAACTCGGTCGGCTTCCTGCTCATAATGGTCGTCTGGCGCACCAACCGTGAGTTTTGTTTGGGGACGATGCAAAGATATACGACTAATATCATGACTAAGAGGCTGTTGTTTGACAGCTTCTGGTTCCAAGAATTGCTCATCAGCAGACTGCACTTCTTGAAGCTCAGTTGATGCTTCAGTTAGTCTTTGGATTGGAGGATTATTTGTTTGTAAACCAAAGCCACGCATTGGAGAAGCCAGTGTGGGAATAGTGGATGAGGCAAGAGACGGATTTATAAAATTGGATATACCTGTTTTCTGGCGCTGAACTATGCGTAGATGCCCAGAAGCTTGTTGTCCGTCATTGCTCATATCACCCTTCCTTCATTTATGGCTCAACCAAGGGATATTGATAACACACATCATAAAATTTATCTAATTGCGATCACGTAGTGTGCCGTAGGCAATCGCTATGGACTTAAGTGGAAATTATCTCTTCCATTCATGAAGCTTAGATGGCTTTAATAAGCAGGAATCAAGTGACTATCATATAGCATCATAATCATTAGTGAAAGTTACAGATCCCAACTTCTCAAAAAAGTCGGGAATCTGTGATTTTCAATGAAAATTCCTTCTTCACTATTTAGCAATTATTTTGAGCGTTTCAGGAAATTTTCTGCTAGGTAAAGTCAAACCTAAAAATAGGAATTATCGTCCGGCGTACCGTTCCATTTTGCAATATTAAATACAGGTGTTCCATCGACTAGAATATACAGAGGGAAATCTCCTTGTGTTGTATTGCCATCCCAATTCCAGTCAGTAGAGTAAGTGTGTTCTCCATGACCATTGTTGCCCGCATGGTTAATTGTCGGGCCGCTACCTGTCAAATTGATGGATAACGAATCACCGTAGCCAATGGACATTGAAGAACCCCGGCGCATACTTCCACCTCGGAATTGTCTAACATCCATCTCTTGACCCCTGCTGGGCGGATCTAAGTTCGGGATTTGAGCTGCATCACTACTTAATTGCAGAGTTTCCTTGATAAAAGTTCCTCTAATATTGCTAAACCCAACTGCTCCAACAGTACCAATTGTATCTGGGGTGTGATCTCCACTGTCTGACCAAATAAATTCTACATTGTCTGTTGTTTTTTGGTTTGTATTAAGTAGTGTTTCAATCTGCAACTGAACTTCTGCCTTTACAGCTTCCAAAATAGCTAAATCCAAAGTGCCACCAGATTGATTAGGTGAATCTGATGCAGTCGGTGCTGGCGTTGGAGCTGGGGCTGGCGTTGGAGCTGGGGCTGGCGTTGCAGCTGGAACAGTTCCTTGGGTCGGTGGAGCTAGGGGTACATCAGGATGCTGTCGTTTCCAGTGACTCACATAGGCATTAATTAAACGATATTGGGTAATCAACTGTAGTTTTTGTTTGTCTACAGGTGACATATATCCATTATCTAGTTGAACGCTTTGAACACCGCTTTGTCCAGGAGCAAGCGCACTTCCTACCTGTGCAGCAGCTTGTCCTGCTTGAATGGTTGCTGCTGCTACGGTTGCTGCTGCTGCTGCTGATTCAGTTGCCAGACTAGCACCCCAAGCACCGATCGCACCAATTACTGGTAGAGCATTTTGTACAATTGGCTTTTGCTGAACTGCCTTGCTTACAGTTCCTTCTATTTTCTTGGCTTGAATAGACTCTTTCCTGATTGCATCAGGGCTTGCTGCTGCCTTATTACCTAGTACATCAGCTTCTGCTTCCAAAGCTTGGTCTTGCACAACTATGGAATTCCCTTCTCCAGGTAGTTTTGGGATATTAACCCGTCCCTGTCGTTGTTGTACTACATGGCTTAATTCATGTCCAATTAGAGCTTGACCAGATTGACTTTCCGGATCGTACTTTCCCTGAGCAAAATGTAAATTATTACCAGATGCGAAAGCCTGAGAACCTAGCTTTTCTGCTTGACCATCCGTATGAATTTTTACATCTGATAAATCTGCATTAAATGCTGTCTGCATCTTTGCTAGGACAGGTTCTGGAAGATTTTGTCCACCACCAGTAGTCACAACGTCGGCTCCATAAGAGGCGTTTTTTATACCACTTCCCTGAATAACCGCATTTTCTAATCTATTAATCACGCCTTCGGTGAATGCTTTTTGTGGACGCAATGACATACGACTAATGTCATGACTCAAAGGCGATTGTTTGATTGGTTCAGATTTTATTTGTTGCTCATCAGCAGACTGCACCTCTTGCAGGTCTGTTGATGACTTACTTATTGTTTGGGAGCCAAAGCCGCGTATTGGGTTCGCCAGCGTTGGAATACTTGGTGAGGCAAGGGATGGATTCAGAAAAGTGGATGTATTTGCTTTCTGATGTCCAACCGTACCGGGACGCAAGGTGGCTTGTCTTTGGACATTGCTCATCTCAACTTTCCTCCATCAATAGCCTAACTACAGCATAATGCTAAGATACAGGATACAATTTGTCTGTATAAAATCCTTATGGACTTTAGTATAAATTTCCGATTCTATACTTGATATCAATCCTGTCCATATCCATTGCCTTCCCTCATTCTCAAGCATATTTTTGAGTCAAATCATACAATTTAATGATTGCGATCACGTAGTGTGGCGTAGGCAATCGCTATCGACTTAAGTGGAAAGTATTCTGTAATGCGATCGCTCATCTCACTTTTAGCTATACTAATACGACAAAAATTGCTTAAGACTTTAGCGATTGTGCCACAAAGTTCATCTCATTATCGATAATAATAAGTAACCCTTGAGCAATTTCCCATTGTACTCTATTAGTAAATCGTAACAATATTTTTAACTATGACTACAGAAACACTACCTCCACCAGAAGTTTATCAAGGTCAGTTTGGGGAATTTACAATTACTCAGAGCGATCGCACTGGCGTAATTATCTACCGCGCTGGCTTAATGGTAGCAGCAGTCAGCTTTGCTATAGGCAGCGCTTTGATTTTGTTCAACAATAACCCGATTGTCACTGCACTTACACCTTTATATGCTTGTTTTAGTCTTGCTCTTGGTGTAAGTTTATTTACCATTCATATCTACATGGCATCACTGCATCGAATGTTGCAAATTTTTTGGGCAATCGGTAGTATGGCATCAGTTATTCTGGCAATCTCTAGTACTGAACCTTTAGCTCTGACTGTTTACAATCAGCCTCTTACCTTATTTGGGGTTGGTTTTATCTTCGTTGCTTTGACAGGGATTTATTTTAAAGAGGCTTTTTGCTTCAATCGCTTAGAAACTAAAGTATTAACCCTAATAGTACCGCTACTGTTATTAGGACATTTGGTAGGAATTTTACCAACTCAGGGCGAAAGTGTTTTATTAGGAATTTGGGCAACGTTGTTTTTGGTATTTGCCCTGCGAAAGACAGTGCAAGCAATTCCTGCTGATATTGGAGATAAATCTGTATTTACTTACTTGGAAGAACAACGTCTAGCTAAAATTTAATGCAGGCAAAAAACCGTCGGCGTAAAAACTTTCTAAAAATCAAACTAATAAAACGCCAAGAAATGTGGACACTTACGGCTCAGGGGTGGGCGATTGCGATCGCTTTGATTGCTTATTTAATATTTTTCGCTATTACTCATGTACACTCATTTCTCGCCGTGACTTCCCCGATCAAATCAGCAGAAGTATTAGTTGTTGAAGGATGGCTACCAGATTATGCCATACAACAAGCTTTAACTGAATTTAAAAACGGTTCTTATAATCTAGTAATTACTACAGGAGGATCGATAGAAAGAGGAAATTATCTTAGCGAATACAAAAGTTTTGCAGAAGTATCAGCCGCTACCTTCGAGAAACTCGGTTTAGAATCAGAGAAGGTAGTAGCTGTTCCGACACCAACGGTAATCAAGGATCGTAGTTATGCATCTGCTGCTGAATTTTATCGTTGGCTATCCGATTCCAATTTAAAGCTACAATCAGTTAATGTTTTTTCTTTGGATGTTCATACCCGCAGGAGTTGGTTTATATTTAGAAAAATACTTACACCTAAAGTCCAAGTTGGTGCGATCGCAGCTAAAACTCATGATTATGATCCAAACAAATGGTGGGTTTCTAGCCAAGGTGTGCGGACAATTCTTGATGAAGGCATCGCTTATATTTATGCGCGGTTTTTGAATTGGAAATCCTAACAGTAAGTAATTCGTAATTCGTAATTTTGAGTTACGAACTACGAATTATGTTTAGATAAATGTAACTTTGGTAGGTGGTTTTACTAGGGTAAATTAGACGACATTATATTATTTTTCCAGAATTTGTAATAATGCTTGTCGATAAATTTTTAGACCTTCAACATTGAGATGGTCGCCATCACTCGTCAAATTCTCTTTAAGAACATTATTCTCATACAATGGTGCTAGTCCTGCTGCTGCAACTGGCACTTTTTCTTTTTCAGCGACTTGATTAATCAGAACATTAATTTGTTCAACTCTAGGAAGCGGAGCTGATACAGTTGGATCTAAGCTGGCTGCAACTGTTGAATAAAAAGCCGGAATCAGAAAAATCTCTTTATTTCCCATTGTTCTGACAAGTGCGATCGCCTCTTGGAGATTTTTGCTAAATAACTCATCACTAATTCCATACCAAGCATCATTGCCACCTACAGCAATAATAGCTTTTTCGCATTTAACTTTAGTAGGAATTAAACTTTTTAGCTGTTCTAGTAAAGAGATTGTACTCAGACCATTTAACCCAAAATTAAAAGTGCCGCTCCCAAGGGTATTACCAAGCCCCGCCGAAATAGAATCGCCAAATAAGCAACCTGAAAACTGTTTATCTTGGGCGGCGAGTATTTGATATTGCAGTGCAATTTTTCCAAAAGGTGAAGAACTTACATTGTCTTTTGGTGGTGCATCAGCAGAATTAGAAGAGGAATTTGCCAGTCCAACTAGCTTAGAAATTTTTGACACATCAACAACTAGTTGATTACTAGGATATGCTTCTAGAAAACTGATTAATCCTAGACCTTCTGGTGATTTTGCTCCGATGATAATGGCAGAACGTAGGGCTTGTATACTGGCTTGATCGCGACGGGCGATCGCCCCAGAAGCAAAAGATAAAATTTGCTTACCCATTCCTGTATTTATCAGCTTATCTAAAGCCACAATATCAAGCGACATTTTCACTTGAAGGGCTTCTTGGAACTTCTGTTTTTCCTTAGCGCTAAGGTAATCTAGAAAAGATTGCAAATCGCTAGAAGCCTTTTGAGTCTCGCCATAGTTGCGTATATCTGCCACCGGGATCGATTGCTCAAACAATCCGTATCTGACAGTAACTTTCTCGGCTGCCAAACTAGGCAATAAACCAAGGCCACTATGCACCAGTAAAAATATTAAGCACCCAGATAGGCTTATTAAAAGACGATAAAAATATTTCATCACAGAAGATCAGAAAATAGATAGTCAATAGTTAATAGTCAAGAGTCAAGAGTCAAAAGTCAAGGGGAATTGGGAAAGAAGAAGCATGATTTCTTTGTAGAGACGGCGATTCATCGTGTCTCTTGCCTTAACCCCTATCCCCACATCAACAAACAACCCCAATTTGGGAATACTCAATCCAGTGGGTGTGAGGATGAAACTGTGGTAGAAGAAGGCGCATATTGGATAGCTTGGGCGCAAATTTCGGGAATTGGCCCGGTATTACTGCGACGGCTGCAACAGCATTTTGGCACGCTAGCAACAGCTTGGAACGCTACCAAGGTACAGTTAGGAGAAGTAGAGGGTTTGGGTTTTCAGACACTAGAAAAAGTAGTACAACAGCGATCGCGTTTGCACCCAGAACAACTATTCACCAAGCACCAGCAGGAAAACTCCCATTTCTGGACACCAGCAGATACAGATTATCCCCGCTTACTGCTAGAAACTCCCAGTCCACCGCCGATTTTGTACTATCGTGGTGAAGTCGAACTGCAAGAAAATCTCGGACAAAAACCGATGGTTGGGATTGTCGGCACCCGCCAACCCTCAGAATACGGTATTCGTTGGACTCGCCAAATTAGTACAGCTTTGGCAAAAAATGGCTTTACAGTTGTTTCTGGGATGGCAGAGGGAATTGACACCGAAAGCCACAGCGCCGCTATGAAAGCAGGTGGACGGACGATTGCAGTTTTAGGAACTGGCGTAGATGTCATCTATCCACATAAAAATCGAGATTTGTACAAGCAAATTTTGACGGCTGGTTTAGTTGTAAGTGAGTACCCCACAAAAACTCCACCAGATCGCACGCACTTTCCCCGCCGCAACCGGATTATTGCAGGTTTAAGCCGCGCCATCCTAGTAATAGAAGCGCCATTAAAATCCGGTGCGTTAATTACTGCTACCTATGCAAATGAATTTGGCAGAGATGTCTATGCTTTACCTGGAAGAGTGGACGATCATCCATCTCAAGGGTGCTTAAAGTTACTTAGTCAGGGAGCTTCTTTAATTGTCAAGGAATTAGATGAACTATTAACAATGCTGGGAGCAATCCCACAAATTGATGCAGTGGAGGTTTTCACAGCGCCAGAAAAGTTAATGCCAACTTTATCGCCAGAATTGCAAAGGGTAATGGATGCGTTCACCGCAGGTGTGCCGGAAGCTCTCGCAAGTGAAGCTTTGCCCTTTGATTTTATTGTCCAACAAAGCGATATGGCTGCTGGATCAGTTTCCGGCGCTTTGTTGCAGTTGGAACTTATGGGTTTAGTTTCGCAACTACCAGGAATGCGGTATCAAAAAAGTTAAGAGTTAAAAGATAACAACTTTATAGCGGTTCTCGAATGGAAGCAATACAGTTTGACCTCTATTCTTTTAAGAGAAGGCTTTGAATCTTACTCCCCAACACTAGTAGGGAAGAGGCTGGGGTTAGGTCTGTATTACACACAACTGATAACCGCTATAGTTTAGGGACTTCCAACAAATAAATTACCCAATTTATTCAGATAAGATTTTTCTTTTCCTCCTGTCAGTGTTATTTCTCGTCCGGCTAATATTAAGTGTAAATTGGCGCTTTAAAACTACTGATGCACGGAGAAAGATGGAGCGATTATACCCGACTGTGTTACCCAGCATTCTTGACTTGCCAGACTACTAGTCCCAAATTGGAATAAGCTCGGATCAAGTATTATATCCTGAGATTGCCCCAGTCCAAATTCTGCTTTGGAAACTAAGACAGTATCATCTCCAACAGTAAAATCAGTGATGATATCATAGCCTCCAGTCAGGGGATAAGTCAGCTTGAAACTATCTTGACCACTTGCACCGATGAGTACATCGTTTGGGGTATCGTTAATATCATTGACTACGATTGCGATCGCTTCCTCGTAGAATAAACCGCCCTGATCTGTAGTGCGTAAACGGATGTTGTAGCTATTCTTGGTTTCGTAGTCGGGTGAGACGTTAATTTGTAACTCGTTACCTACAATTGTGAAGACGCTGTTATCGGTGCTGTCTATACCTGAAACTAAAGTGTAAGTGTGGGTGTCGTCTGAATCAGCGTCAGTGGTGCTAAAGTTGCCAATTACTGTGTTGGCAGGAACATTCTCGTCAATACTAGTGGTACTTAGGCTCAGGTCACTGGGAGTATTGTTCAGGTCAAGCTGAAAAAGTTCTTGCCCAGTGTTCCCATTGTCTGCAAAAAAGTAGAGCTTGCCATTAATGTAAGTGAGGTTGTTAGGGTAAGAGCTACTTGTGCCAGAGAACATATCCTTGACGCAGACGGTACCAGCCTCAGTGCCATCACTCTTCCACAGTTCAGTTCCCCCACTGCTGTCGGAGGCACTGAAGTACAGTGTACCGTTGACATTGGTCAGATTTTGCGGATTTGAGCTACCAATACCAGAGAAGATATCCTTGACGCAGACAGTACCAGCCTCAGTGCCATCGCTCTTCCACAGTTCATTGCCCCCACTCCTGTCAGTACCTCTGAAGTACAGTGTACCGTTGACATTGGTCAGATTTTGCGGATTTGAGCTACCAATACCAGAGAAAATATCCTTGACGCAAACAGTACCAGCTTCAGTGCCATCACTCTTCCATAGTTCATTGTCTCCACTGCTATCGATAGCACTGAAGTACAGCGTGCCATTGACATTGGTCAGATTTTGCGGATTTGAGCTACCCGTACCAAAGACAATATCCTTGACGCGGACAGTACCAGATTCCGTACCATCACTCTTCCACAGTTCATTGCCGCCATTATTGTCGGTTGCAACGAAGTACAACGTGCCATTAATATTGGTCAGATTTTGCGCGTAAGAGCTACCCGTACCAGAGAAGATATCCTTAACGCGGACAGTACCAGATTCTGTACCATCACTCTTCCACAGTTCCCGGCCTCCACTGCTGTCGGTAGCACTAAAGTACAGTGTGCCGTTGACATTGGTCAGATTTTGCGGAGTTGAGCTACCAGTACCAGTGACAATATCCTTGACGCGGACAGTACCAGATTCCGTACCATCACTCTTCCATAGTTCTCGACCCCCACTGCTGTCGGTGGCAACGAAGTACAGCGTGCCGTTGATATTTGTTAGAAAATTAGGGTCAGAGCCACCCGTACCAGAGAAGATATCCTTGACGCGGACAGTACCAACTTCGGTGCCATCACTTTTCCATAGTTCATTGCCTCCAGTGCTGTCGGAGGCACTAAAGTACAGCGTGTCATTGACATTTGTCAAATTTTGCGGATTAGAGCTACCCGTACCAGAGAAGATATCCTTGACGCGGACAGTACCAACTTCGGTGCCATCACTTTTCCATAATTCATTGCCTCCACTGCCGTCGGTGGCTCTAAAGTACAGCGTGTCATTGACATTTGTCAGAAAATACGGTTCAGAAGAGACTGTGGCAGTATTAATATCTTTAACGCGGACAGTACCAGATTCTGTACCATCACTCTTCCACAGTTCACTACCTTCACTGCTGTTAGTAGCTCTGAAATAGAGCGTACCGTTGACATTGGTCAGAGAGTTAGGATAGGAGCTAATACTGCCAGAGAAGATATCTTTGACGCGGACAGTACCAGATTCTGTACCATCACTCTTCCATAGTTCATTGCCGCCATTGCCGTCAGTAGCACTGAAATACAGCGTACCGTCGACATTGGTCAGAGAGTTAGGATAGGAGCTACCCGTACCAGAGAAAATATCTTTGACGCGGACAGTACCAGCTTCAGTACCATCACTTTTCCACAGTTCAGTTCCTCCACTGCTGTCGATAGCACTAAAGTACAGTGTGCCGTTGACATTGGTCAGATTTTGCGCGTAAGAGCTACCAGTACCAGAGAAAATATCCTTGACGCAAACAGTACCAGCCTCAGTACCATCACTCTTCCACAGTTCAGTTCCCCCACTACTGTCGGTGGCACTGAAGTACAGTGTACCGTTGACATTGGTCAGATTTTGTGGATTTGAGCTACCCGTACCAGAGAAGATATCCTTGACGCGGACAGTACCAGCCTCAGTGCCATCACTCTTCCATAGTTCATAGCCACCACTGCTGTCGATGGTCCTGAAGTACAATGTGCCGTTGACATTAGTCAGATTTTGCGGATTTGAGCTACTAATACCAGAGAAGATATCCTTGACGCGAACAGTACCAGATTCTGTACCATCACTCTTCCATAGTTCATAGCCACCACTGCTATCAGCGGCACTGAAGTAAAGTGTACCGTTGACATTGGTCAGATTTTGCGCGTAAGAGCTACCAGTACCAGAGAAAATATCCTTGACGCGAACAGTACCAGATTCCGTACCATCGCTTTTCCACAGTTCACAGCCACCACTGCTATCAGTAGCACTGAAGTAAAGTGTGCCGTTGATATTGGTCAAATTTTGCGGAATTGAGCTACCAGTACCAGAGAAAATATCCTTGACGCGAACAGTACCAGATTCCGTACCATCACTTTTCCATAGTTCAGAGCCACCACTGCTGTCGATGGCTCTAAAGTAAAGTATGCCGTTGACATTGGTCAGATTTTGCGGAGTTGAGCTACCCGTACCAGAGAAAATATCCTTAACAATAACGGTATCAGCTTCGGTGCCATCACTTTTCCACAGTTCATAGCCACCACTGCTGTCAATGGCAACGAAGTAGAGCGTGCCATTGACATTGGTCAAATTTTGCGGATTAGAGGAAACTCCACCAGTATTTATATCTTTGACGAGGCTAATCGATGCTTCTTGTGCTGCCATAACCGTTTTTCCTTAAACCTTTGGATAAAAATCACAAGCGAAATCAGGGGTTAGTTGATGATCCTGTTTCTTGCTTGCAAATATGCGATCGCCGAATGCCTTAGCTTCGCTTTTTTACAATTAAACAGCCTCAGTAATGATGTTGAATTTTATCAACAAAGAACTTAGAACTCAGGAGCGTTAATTAACAAGAAGGTTAAGCAACTAGCAAATAAATCAAAGGGTTTAAGATTCTCTACTTTAGTGGTCTTCAATGGCAGTACTGAATCCTCGTATTAATTGATTCTGAATTCTTTCTTTAACTTTCTTTATATAAAGATATAAAGCCAATCTATTAGGGGCGCAAATCTACCAGCCTTTAGTAGGGAATATTTTTTGACTGGAAATCCTAATCTAGGAAGCATTGTGATATGGCTATTCTCTAAAATTCTATATGCAATAGAGACAAATTAACGCGATCGCAATTCTTAATCACCCTATGGATAAATGCACTTTTCGCCAATTCATAACTAATTATATAATTAATCTTCTTTACTTTTACTGAAGATTATGTTCAGAGTTATAGCTTACACAAAAAAGTGGCAATTGAACAAAGTTATTAATTAATTCAAAGGTGATTATTAAGTCACCTTAAGCATTTTTAGCTTGGACATAATGCTCATTTATTCAAAAAAGTGGATTGATAAATAGATAAATTATGTCCAAGGTTAAAGCCAAATTCTATCCCATCAAGCCAGTCCGACCAACTTAGCACTTAGTTGCCATAAGCGATCGCCTTTATCGTCATCGCGGGCTTGAGGAGAAACCTTTTGAACAAAGGATTTACCATCTTCTTTCTGGCGATTTCCCCAACTCCAATACACACCGGATTGATTGTACTCAGGATCGGCAACCACTGCCGCAACTCTTTCTCCCGCCAACTCCTGAGACACATATCCCTTAGTGATGTACTTCTGGAATAATGGGAAGATTTTCTGAAATAGGGGATAGTGGTTTCTAAATAGTGGCGTTTCTGCAACACATCCCGGGTAGAGAGAGTTGAAGACGATACCAGTTGATTCGTGATAGCGCTGATGCAGTTCCCGCATCGTCAGCACGTTACAAACCTTGCTGTCTTTATAAGCTTTAACTGGTTCAAATTTCTTGCCATCAATCATTGAGATTGGCTCTTTAAACCCTTCTGCAAAGCCCTGCAAATCGCCCAAGTCTGGACGCGGCGGAATCTTCCCACCCAGTTCGTCTGGATTGTGGGTGACAGTTCCCAAAATTACGAGCCTTGGCTCTGAAGATGACTTCTTTAGATCCTCTAGCATCAGGTTGCACAAAAGGAAATGTCCCAGGTGATTTGTGGTGACAGTTAACTCATAACCTTCTGGACTGCGTAAAGGCTCCTTTATTAAGGGCATATAAATTGCGGCGTTGCACACCAAAGCATCTAGGGAGTTTCCGCTTGCTCGAAAGTTATTCACAAATTGCCGAACGCTTTCTAAAGAGCCAAGATCGATATGCATGATAGTGTAGCTGCCCTGATGCGGGATTCCCACAGATTGGGCTGCAAGTTGAGCTTTGGCTACATCCCTACAGGCCATCACTACGTACCATCCCCTTTCAGCAAGAGCTTTGGCAGCGTACAAACCAACCCCTGAAGAGGCACCTGTGATTATAACCGTTGACTTCCTATCCTGTACCATTGCTATTCAGACTCTGTTAATCACCTTTTTCTCTCTTCAGGATTTTACATCACTGAGTCACCACCTCTGTTATGCTTGGCGATCGCTTCTCACTCAGTTCGATTGAGTTTCTCTAAGAGAAACAGATTAGAAAGTAACTGACAAACGAATATCGCTGTATCCGATTGTTTCTGTGTTGGCATGAGGTTATGTGGCGGGTGCGGTTATATATATGTGTTACATTTATATAAATAGAGTGTACATACAAGCATATATTATGATGCCAGTTATCAGAATACCTGATCCCATTTATAAAAGGCTCCAAGCTCTGGCTGTGCCTTTCGAGGATACACCCATCACTGTTATTGAGAAGTTATTGAATGAATATGAGGCACGTTACCAGCCTCAGCAAGATTCTGAAACCGAACTTTATACAGTTATTGAACCTGATGCTGTAATCAATTTGCGCCATACTAGAGTGCTGCGAGCCGTAATTGATGGTCAGGAAATTCATCAACCGAACTGGAACAAAATCCTTGATACAGCGCATGAACTTGCTATTGTACAAGGACTTTCTTCTGTAGAGGATTTGATCAAACTAACTCTATCTCATGTCGTTCAGGGTGAAAAAATTAGCTCTGGTTTTCACTATTTGCCAAAGGTAAACATTTCGATACAAGGTGTAGATTCAAATCTAGCGTGGCGTAACACTTTGCACTTAATGAAGAATTTGAAAATGCCAATTGAAATATACTTCGAGTGGCGTGACAAAGAGGGAGCAGCATATCCCGGTGAGAAAGGTAATCTCAGTTGGAATCCTGAATACAGCGATTCTTCCTTTGCAAGCTTTGTAGAGTCGATTCAGTCTATTACTCGATCCCTAGATTCATATATCAACCCTGCTTGATGCAAGGGTTTTAATGTCATGAAACTGTTCTAGCCGACTCATATCATGGGATTAAGATGAAAGATCATTATATACATATACATATATATAGATATATAGTAGATGGACAAAATGAAGAAATAGAGCTAGAAATTACATCAGATGGTAAGAACTATGAATCAGGTAAACTATACAGCAATGAGCGACCAAGAGCTAAAGAGTTACTTTCTCACCCACAAGGATGATAAGGAAGCCTTTTATGCTTACATGGATAGACGAAAATCTCGTCATCGTGATGCTGCAATACAATTAAATGATCCAGCTTGGGAAGAAAAGATAATAGCTGTGATTCAGAAACAATTAGGTTCCGATTGATAAATTAATCATTTCATATTTTTAATCGAGGTGGACAAAATCTTGTAGTCACCTCGATTTTCCATATAAATTTACTTTTTCCTAATACTTCCGCTCTTTTGGCTCAAACATAGTAATCGCCACCGGACGATATTGAATGTCAATTCCGGCTGGTGAATAGTAAGCCATTGTGTGTTTTAGAAAGTTAGCATCATCTCGCTCAGAATAATCTTCGCGGAAGTGTGCGCCACGACTTTCTTGGCGATTTAGGGCTGATGCCAAAATAGTCTGTCCCACTATCATCAAACTTCGCAATTCCAAAGCTTCCACAAGTTCTGTATTCCAGCAACAACCTTTATCATCTAAATAAATTTGCGGATATCGCTGTTGTATTTCTTCTAGTTTGTGCAACCCTTCACTCATTAATGCCTCTGTGCGGAAAACGCCACAGTACTCAGTCATGCAATCCTGGAAGGCTTGACGAACTTGGTTAATGCGATACTCTCCTGGTTGTTCTAGCAAAGATTGGATTTCTTGCTGGGCTTGAGTTACATAGCGTTGTTCATCTACAGAGGGCAGCTTCCGTTTTTGGACAAATTTGGCGATCGCAGCCCCAGTTCTCTTGCCATAAACGACACATTCCAACAGAGAGTTACTACCAAGGCGATTTGCACCATGTACGGAAACACAAGATGTCTCGCCAGCCGCAAAGAAAGCATCAACTAAGCCATCACCACTACTGCGGACTTGCCCATCAGTGTTAACTGGAATACCACCCATACAATAGTGAATTGTCGGGCGGACTGGCATCGGTTGAGTTACCGCGTCAACGCCCACTAAACGATGCGCTTCTTCCCAACAGAATGGGACGCGACTCATAATTTTTTCTTTACCCAAATGGCGTAAATCCAAATAGACAAAGGGACCACCAGCGCTACCGTCGAGATGAATACCACGACCGGCGCGAATTTCATAAGCGATCGCGCGTGAGGTAATATCACGAGGAGCCAATTCCATACGGCTGGGTGCATAATTCGCCATAAAGCGATCGCCTTCACTATTAATCAAATACGCCCCTTCACCCCGTACCGCTTCTGAAATCAGCACCCCTACGGGATATAAACCAGTGGGATGAAATTGCACAAATTCCATATCTTCGAGGGGCAAACCTGCGATCGCAGTCATTGCTAAACCATCACCTGAAGAAGCGTAATCATTAGAGGTAGTATTATAAACGCGACCATAGCCCCCAGTGGCAAACATCACCGCCTTGGCTCGCACCACCTCTATATGTCCATCCAAAAGATGGAACATCACCACACCTTTGGCCTCATTCTCTTCCAAAATGAGACGCATTACATACCATTCTTCATAAACTTGCACCCCATAACGCCGCAAATTGTTAACCAATTCGTGCAAAATCGCGTGACCGGTCTTATCGGCAGCATAACAAGTGCGGTTGTGGGAATGTCCGCCAAAAGCTCGTTGGGCAATGCGACCATCGGGTAAGCGAGAGAACAAAACGCCTAGATGTTCCAAATCAATTACCACATCTGGCGCTTCTTGGGTGAGAATTGCCACAGCATCTTGGTCTGCCAAATAATCAGAACCCTTGACAGTATCAAAAGCATGTGCTTCCCAACTATCTTGGGAATCAACATTTTTTAGCGACGCAGCCATACCACCTTGAGCCGCTACCGAATGGGAGCGAATTGGGTGGGTTTTCGCAACCACAGCAATATTTAAACTAGGGTCAGTACGGGCAATTTCCACCGCCGCACGACATCCCGCCAATCCACCCCCAACAATAATTACATCGTGTTCCAGCATAATTAGCCCCCTGATTGCAAAGCACTGCTGTTCTATTGTAGAGATGTGATTAATCAGGCAGTGCATTGCTGCGATCGCCGTGGCATCTCTACAAAAAAATTCCCTGCCTATAGACAGGGATGTTATTACAAATTTTTAAATTAAAAGTGAAGAGTTAGGTCTTCATTCTTAACTCTTTAGCTAGCTGCTTGCACAGGTTGTTGCTGAGACACATTACCTGGTATGGGTTCCATTTTAGTTCCCGGCCCTACAGGACTAACTTCAATATGATTTAACAAGGTCGTGACAAACGCAAACAACAAGAAAGGTAGCGATAGCAGAACGACCAAACCCGCAGTTGCTAAAGCGTACACAGGACGCTTGGCACCCATCAGCGCCAAGGCAGATGCCAAACTTAGGGTAATTGTAATTAACCAAACAATTATTTGACCGTAGATATCACCAAAAGTCAGCGTACAGACAAACCGATACTTTTGAATATTATTTCCGCTCATCACATTTGCCTCAAGTCTCTCCTATATAGGTTCTACGTTAGAACCATGTTTGCTTTGTAGACAATTTCTAAATATTTTTGCAAACTTCGTAACATTGCTTCACAATTTGCTTTTTTCGTTACAAACTGCAATTCATAGTCCTGGATGGCGTAAATAGAACAAGCATACTCGACGGAAAGCCCTTTTCCTGTAGTCATAACTGCCTAGAATTCTCCCCTTCCCTTGTACACACAATTCCTAAAAACCTAGTTTTTTAGGGTGTGTTATGCGGTAGGTTAACGCACCATCTCAGCTTTGCGATGCGCTAGCACTATAGATAAATCCAGAGATAAATTCGGCAGCATCAGGAAGTAAAATCCGATTTTTTGGTGTTAAATTTTGAGTATTGCCCGGATTTGTTGAGTTAAATCAACAAAAACCTTTATTTTTCATGGCAATGTTGTTTTAGGAGTGAACGTGAATACTATTTTTCTTCGTAAAGGTGTTTTTTGGTTGCCAGGTATAGCTGCTCTTGTAGTTCTGAGTAGCGGCTTATCTGCAAGTGCCCAAACAGTAGACAAGGTAAGCAATCAGGCATTAACTGACTCTTCTGCAACCGTAGCGTCTCCCAATGAGTTTAGTACAGAACTAGCCACTGTAAGCCAAAATCTCTCTACAGAGACAACTGAAACATTTACAGCCACAAATTTAGCTGAGGTACAGCAGAGCCAGAACCCTGTAATACAGGAAAATGGCAGTGCAACGTCTACACCAGTTCCAGGCACAGTGGCAACCTCATCTGCGAGCCTCGCCTCTGAGTTTGTACAACCGACTTCTCAAACGACTGCTCAACCATCTGCTACCAAAGTGGCACAATCGGATATTGATTTAGGCAGAACAACCCGTGGTGGCAGTAGCTATATTGGCGTTGCTGCTAACATTGGTTTGAGTGGAGATGGTAGCTCGTCTTTGGGCGATGGTAACTTTGCAGTAGTTAGTAAAGTCGGACTGACAAATTCTATATCGGTACGTCCTTCAGCCGTATTTGGCGACAACACGACAATTTTGCTTCCGATCACCTACGATTTTACCTTCAAATCAGCAGATGCTTTTAGCGAACCGTTAGCGATCGCACCTTACGTTGGAGTAGGTGCAGCTTACAAAACTGGTGATGATTCGCAATTTGCCTTTTTGGTATCTGGTGGCATTGATGTGCCTCTAACTCCTCAATTCACAGCAACAGCCTCTGTCAATGCAGGATTTTTCGATCAAACTGATGTTGGCTTATTGTTAGGAGTTGGTTACAACTTCACTGGGTTATAAGAGTTATGAGTTAGGAGTTAAGAGTTAATATTTCATTCATAACTCTTAACTCCTAATTCCTGACTTTCTACTTAGGGGTAACTTTGTCAATTACCTTGATTTTACCATCGTCTCCTACTGTCCAAACGTCGTATACACCAACGACATCGCCGTTAGCATCAACATCTACGTTGCCGCTAGCTCCTTGATAGTTAATCTTTTTACCATCTTTCAGTAACTTCAGTCCCTCGCAGACATCAGTAACTTCTGTGCCAGGGCCATCAGCGACTTCACGAATTTTGCCGGCTATTCCAACGCCTGTATTTTCTTTAGCCGCTTGTGCTGCCAATGTCAATAAAGCAGCCGCATCCCAAGCTTGAGGGGCGTATTCCCCTGGTTCATTACCCTTTTTATCCTTCCACAGTTTGTTGAAAGCTTCTAGTGCTTTACCATCGGAACCGGGTACTGTACCGATCGCTCCAGTTAAAATATATTTATCACCATCTTTGCCAACTTGTTCTGGGAAAGTAGGTGATTTCACTCCATCTGTCAGCAAAATTTGTACTCCCTTTGTCACACCTTGCTGATAGGCGGCTTTCAGGAACAGACTACCCGTTTCAGCGTACAGTACAGCTAGGACTGCATCTGGTTTACCAGCAAAAGCAGCAGCCGCTTCTGTATCAAATGTCTGTGCTTTCGGGTCGTAACGAACAGGCTTATCCTTATTAACTATAGTTCCACCCAATTTTTCAAAAGTTTGTACAAATGCTTTTTCAAAGCCAACACCATAGTCGTTATTAATCACAACTGTAGAAACTCGCTTGAAACCTTTTTTTCTGGCAAGTTGGGCTAATGCTAGTGCTTGGTAGGTATCAGGGGGAGCAGTACGCGCCCAAAAGCCTTTGTAGTCGCCTTTTTGGGCTTTTTCAGTAAAGACAGGACTGGTACTACCTGGGGAAACCAGCATAACTTTATTCGGCGTGGCAATGGAAACTGCGGCACTAGAGACGCTACTGGCAAAGGAACCAACTACACCTGCTACTTTATCTAAAGTTGCTAGTTTGGTCATACCAGCTGCACCCGCTCTGGGATCGGTTTGGTCGTCTACTTGCACCAAGGTAACTGGTTCGCCATTCACCCCACCGCAGGCGTTGACGGTATCCACAAGTAAAGGGACAGAACCTAGCATCTGTTGTCCGACAGAAGCCAAGTCGCCTGTTGTCGGTAACAGAGAACCAATTTTTAACCCTTTATCACTGCTTGTTGTAGTTGAGTTTGCTGCTGGGGTCGCACTACTTCCTGTGGTAGCTGTACCATTGGGGGTACTACTATCACCACAAGCCCCAACTAGGAATCCTGTTGCTATGGCAGCTAGACTCAAGGTTAAGGCGGCACTAATTTTTCTCATAAATCACTTTCACTCCTCAAATATTTAGGAGCCTAAAATTAAGATTCAAACTAAGTTTGTAAGTTAGTTGGATCTTATCAAGACTCCAAAGGATAAATCATATCATCCATCTTTGGGAGTAGAAATGTTTACGCCTATATTTAGTTTACACAGAAGATTTTCTGTGTATTAAAACCTGGAAAACGGAGAGGGAGGGATTCGAACCCTCGGTACGGAGTTGCCTGCCGTACAACAGATTAGCAATCTGCCGCTTTCGACCACTCAGCCACCTCTCCTGACTCACGAATATCAATGTTACCAGACTTGCTAGTAAGAGTCAATAGTCATTTGTCGTTTGTCATTGGTTATTAGTCATTTATAAAAGACTAAGGACTAGGGACTAGGGACAAATGACTAATTTTTTAAAGAACTTGCGATCGCATCCAAGCTAAGGGCAAGGTGCGTAACTTTTTCCACTGGGGAACGAAAGCCCGCCGACTGAACACATCGTAATCGTTGCGTTCAATCACCTCCAAAATCTGACCGTACAGCATTGATGCTGCCCATACAGGCCAACGGGCATCGGATGCTAGATAAGTTATTCCCTGGTTTGAGGTGGTATAGAATTGGCGGGCCCGTTCAATTTGAAAGCGCATCAGCGCCCGCCAGCGATCATCTACCACACCTTTGAAGAAGTCTTGCTCGGTGTAGTTGAATTTTTCCAAGTCCTCAAGGGGAATGTAGATTCGCCCCCGTTTGGCATCTTCTCCCACATCCCGCAGGATGTTGGTGAGTTGATTGGCAATTCCCAGAGCGATCGCTTCTTCTGTGGGAAGATATGGTTGTTTGTTCTGATGCCACGGAGCGGTGTATAGGGTGCTATCTACACCCATGACTTCTGTTGACATTAAGCCAACAGTGCCAGCAACGCGGTAACAGTAGAGGTATAAATCCTCAAAGGTTTCATAACGACTGCGATATAAGTCCATACGCTGACCGGCAATCATATCCCGAAAGGGCTGAATGTCCATCGGAAAGCGCTGGAGGGTATCAACTAAAGCGACATCGTAATTTTCTAATGGTCGTCCCGCAAAAATCGATTCCAGCTGCTGTTCCCATAGGTCTAGGGTTTCTGGCGTGGTAATAGCAGATGCGGGCCCATCCACTAATTCATCTGTACGGCGACACCAAGCGTAAATTGACCAAATAGATTGACGTTTTACCGGACTCATGAGCAAAGTACCCAGGTAAAAAGTCTTGGCATACTTTGCTGTGAGATGTCGGCAAAGTTTGTATGACTCGTCTACAGAGACCAGCGTTTTCATGCGCGGGGGGGAATCAGGCAGTTGCAGCATTCGTTGCGGGCGGTCGGGTGAGCGTTTGCAGGTTTGAGGAATTTGCTACCGGGAGAGCCTCAGAAATTGCCTGCGCTGTCAGCTTACCAGAAAGTACGGCACCTTCCATACTGCCTAAGTAGCGTTGCATGGTATAACTTCCGGCGAGATAGAAGTTGGCAATGGGCGTAACTTGTGCGGGACGGTACTGTTGACGACCAGGGGTCGCTTTGTAAACTGAACGCGGCGTTTTCACCACATGAGATTTTAGCAATGTTGCTGGATTGTCTCCCCCAAAGTGGTCGGGGAAAAGTTTTTCCAATTCAGCAAGTGTTGCAGCCACAATCTCCTCATCGGATTTGGCAATCCAATCTTTTGCCGGAGCTAGAACTAATTCCAGCATTGAGCGATTGGGGTTGGCGTATTCACGGCAGGTATTGCTCATATCAGCATAAACGCTTAGGAGGGGCGATCGCGAAAAAAGTAGGTGATCAATTTCTGTAAGTTTCCGGTCAAACCACAGATGGAGGTTAATCACTGGTACTCCTTCTAAACCTTCTAGCTTTTGAAAAAACTCCATCAGCTTCCAAGGTTTAGGCAACATGACCTTTAAAGGATCAACTGAAATGGCAGATACATACGAATCAGCTGTAATAACTTCATCTTCTGCCCCATTTAACCCTCGAATCAAGTATCCTTTCACCGTGCCATCGGTGTTGAGCAAAATTTCTTTCAAGGGGGCATTTAGCCGTACTTCTCCACCGCGTTCTGTGATGTAATCTACAATCGGGCTACATAGACGTTCTGTGGGAGAACCATCTAAAAATGCAATCTTGGAGCCATATCGTTCTTGCAGAAAACGATTTAGTGCAGTTAAGAGAATCGTTGCGGAAACTTCATCAGGATTGATAAAGGTGAGTGCTTTACACGCGGCGATAAAAACGTCACTAGTTACCCGCTCATCAACACCTTGCCTTTTCAACCACTCTAAGAAGCTATATTTGTCCATCTCTTCGACATACTTCTGACCCCGAACCACTGCGGGAAGTAGGCCAACGGCAAATCGAATCTTCTGCTCCCAAGTCAACATATCTTTGTTGCGAAGAATCGATGCTATGACGTTGAAAGGAGATGGAATATCTGGAACATCAAAACGTGAGAGTGTTCCAGGCTTGTCTGGTTGATTAAAAATCAGTGTATGCTCTTTCCACTGGAGTCTATCTTCAATGCCCAACTCCTTGAGCAATTGGAGCATATTAGGATATGCCCCAAAGAAGGCGTGTAACCCGGTTTCGTACCAGTCGCCGTCAGAGTCTTTCCACGCCGCAACCAGACCACCCAGTACGTCCCGGCTTTCCAAGACAATGGGAGTATGACCTGCGTCCGTGAGATATTTCGCGCAGGAAAGTCCTGCTAGACCAGCACCCGCGATCGCTACTCGCATTTAACCCTAATGCCCTTCAATATTTCTTAACGGTTTTATCGTTCTCATTATACGTTGCAATCTGTTACATTTGGCGGTTATTGTGCGATCGCTTCCCCAAAAAACTTTGATCAAAGGGAATTTTACCTACCCACAACTGCCCAACAAAATTACTAATACCATTGTTGGTAATAGGTTTTAGCAAGTATTTTATCTAAAATTTAGGTGCAGAAAATTTAGCAAGATAAAAGTAATTCCTTTGACAGAAAATAGGTAATCTCAAAAGTAGTTGATTTCTTTGAGAATCCGTGCATCTAAATCTGAGAAAATATTTAGGGTACTGGTTATAGATTGCTATTAAACACCTCTAGTTAGGTAAAAGATTATGAGTGGTTCACAAGAGCTAAAACACTTTGGAAATCACCTGATTTTAGGTATTTCCGGCACTACACTAAACGATGACGATAAACGTGTACTCAGTGAATTAAAGCCGATTGGGGTGATATTTTTTGCTAAAAACTTTTTAGATGGCGCTCCATATCAAGTTTGGCTAGAAAGCTTCAAGGATTTAAACAGCCAGATACGAGAATATGCTGAACGTGATTCAATGTTTATGACTCTGGATCATGAAGGAGGTCGTGTCATTCGCACACCAATGCCGATTACGCGGTTTCCTCATGCGTTGTTGTTGCGATCGCACGCCCGTGAAGTAGCAAAAGCCACAGCTACAGAACTAAAATCATTGGGAATAAATTTATCTTGGGCTCCTGTAGCAGATGTTTTTTCCCATCCCCAAAACCCTGTCATCGGGCCTCGTGCCTTTGGTAACACTCCCGAAATCGCCGCAAAAGGTGCCCGTGATTACTACCTTGGACTTCAAGAATCAGGAATTTTGGGATGCGCCAAGCACTTCCCCGGACATGGAGACACTAGCAAAGACTCTCACATTGAGCTACCAATACTGGATTTAACTTTAGAAGACCTGCGACTTCGAGAACTTGTACCTTTCAAAGCTTTAATCGAAGTACAGATTCCTTTAATCATGACTGCCCATATTTTATTTCCTAGGATAGATGCAGATTTACCAGCAACACTATCCCAGCCTATCCTCAAAAGCATACTTAGGGAACAACTTGGTTTTCAGGGAGTGGTTGTATCTGACGACTTGGATATGAAAGCGATCTCAGATATGTTTATGAAAGCTGGTACTGTGGCGCGATCGTTTCATGCAGGCTGTGACCTGTTTATCGTCTCGCGCAATATCAACTCTTCATCTATTGAAAGAACCTATAAGATTGCTGAAGATTTCGTCGATTCTCTTAGCAAGGGTAATTTAGACGAATCAGTAGTGGAAGCAGCCAGAGAAAGAATTGAGAAACTACTGGCAGTAACACCGCAATATCCCATAGAAATTTTGGATCAAGATATACTATTGCAACATACTCAACTAGCGATCGC
Organism: Nostoc sp.; assembly: GCF_036917775.1. Lineage (GTDB taxonomy): Bacteria > Cyanobacteriota > Cyanobacteriia > Cyanobacteriales > Nostocaceae > Nostoc. The sequence continues at coordinate 76,381 of NZ_JBALEQ010000027.1, read as the reverse complement.
TAGTTCCTATTCATAACCCAACGTGCATTCAAGTTGCATATTAGCAATTGCCAAAAGGCTAACAAAGATTGCAATTTTTAATTTTTAATTTTTAATTGTTTAGTGGGTGGTATAGGGGTCGAACCTATTTCTGCGGGTTAAAAGCCCGCTGCACAGCCGGTATGCCAACCACCCTGGTTAATTTGAAAAAGAAATGAGCAAGTGCGATTTGTAATACCAACATTTAGATATAAATCCACCAGGGAGGTACTGCCCCTCCTATTTCTGTGTTATCAGCACAGCGCCTCGCTTTTCGGCTCCAAGTGGATAGGTGGAAGATGGAGGAATCGAACCCCTACAGTTGCCCATACCCTGGTTTTCAAGACCAGTTGCCGTCCATTCAGCGGCATCTTCCATTCAGGGGTGTCTGACGGGACTTGAACCCGCTATGACTGGTTCCACAAACCAGCGCCTCGACCACTTTGGCTTCAGATACCATCAGTGGAATCAATGGGAATTGAACCCATAACCTCCTGCTTGCAAGGCAGGCGCTCTAGCCATTTGAGCTATGACCCCATCAAATAAGTAAAAAGAGCAAAGTAAAAACTAAAAAGAAAGAGAAATACTAAATTCATTCTTTTGACTTTTGACTTTTAACTTTTGACTTTTTTAGCCGGGAGTGGTAGGACTCGAACCCACAACTTTCGAGGTAGAAACTCGAAGCTCTATTCCATTGAGCTACACTCCCAAGATTTGGTAGTCCTGGCAGGAATTGAACCTGCAACCTCGTGCTTGTAAGGCACTTGCTCTACCGTTGAAGCTACAGGACTACGCAAGCGAGTGGAGGGACTTGAACCCACGCACTGAGTATGGCGCACTCAGATGCTACCGATTACATCACACCCGCATCAAGCTGGTAACAGGAATTGAACCTGCAACCTACTGATTACAAATCAGTTGCTCTGCCAATTGAGCTACACCAGCACTATATTTTGGTGACGGGGGCAGGAGTTGAACCTGCTGATGTTCAGGTTATGAGCCTGACGAGCCACCGTTGCTCTATCCCCGCATATTCACCAATACCCCTGACTGGATTTGAACCAGCAACCTCTTCGTTCTAAGCGAAGCGCCTCTTCCGTTGGGCTACAAGGGCAAAGTCTGAGTGGTAAGGTAAACCTACGACCTGGAGTTTCCGAAACTCCCGCGCTCCCAACTGCGCCACACCCAGATATTTTGGTACTCCCGACAGGATTTGAACCTGCAAAAAACTAGATTCTCGGTCTAGTGCGTCTTCCATTCCGCCACGAGAGCTTAGTGCCCCTGACAGGATTTGAACCTGCAAAATCTGGACTCTGATTCCAGCACGTATGCCAGTTCCGTCACAGGGGCATATCGGGATGGCAGGACTCGAACCTGCGACTCCATGCTCCCAAAGCATGGCTTCTCGCCGCTGAATTACATCCCGTTGGTACTCCTGGTGGGAGTCGAACCCACAACCAAACAGATTTTAAGTCTGTCACCTCTTCCAATTGGGCTACAGGAGCAAATTTTTGTACTCTTGGTGGGAATCGTAGACGCAAAGCGGCTTCCCGCAGGGTACCCACAACATACCGTTTTTGAGACGGCAGCCTCTTCCAATTGGGCTACAAGAGCAGAGTTTGGCAGCCCCACCAGGACTCGAACCTGGAATCTTCGCCTTCAAAGGGCGCTATGTTGCCAATTACACCACAGGGCTTTATTGCCAGGGCAGGGTTTGAACCTGCAACCTCATCGTTCAGAGCGATGCGACTTACCAATTCGTCCACCCGGCATTAGATAATTCGTAATTCGTAGTTCGTAATTCATAATTATGTTTTCTGAGAGTGATTTTAACCTCGATTAACATACAAGCCGTTTATAAAAACGTGGGTATAAACCCCTATTTAATTACGAATTACGAAGTAGTAATTACGAATTATAATTGGCTGCCTCAGTAGGACTCGAACCTACAACCGCGCGGTTAACAACCGCTTGCTCTACCATTGAGCTATGAGGCAACGAAGCCCCCCAGGTCGGAATCGAACCGACGACCTCCTGTTTTTCAAACAGGCGCTAACTACCAACTGAGCTACCGAGGGATAGAAGAAGAGATCATCTAAAGAGCGAGAGTGGAGGGATTTGAACCCTCACGTCTTCAGTTTCGTAGACTGAGATGTTATCCAGTTACACCACACTCTCAAAACGGAGAGAACAGGATTTGAACCTGCGACGGATATTAACTACCCGTTTCCTCTTAGCAGGAGGACGCTTTCAGCCACTCAGCCACCTCTCCATAGTGGGTCGAGCAGGATTTGTAGCTTGCTTCCCGTTCGCGTAGCGTCTCGAAGAGAAGGGTACCTGCGTGTAAAAAAGAACAGTTTTACAGACTGTCGCCTTCAACCAGACTCGGCCACCGACCCATAATCATTCCCCCGACGAGAATTGAACTCGCATCTGTGCTTTGAAAGAACACTGACTTAACCATTCGTCCACGGGGGCATAATTTGCAGAATTTTTAGATTAAAAAATTTAAAACCTAAAATTCAAAATTGTCTGACACAGGGACTAGGATTTGAACCTAGAACATCGGATTTGGAGTCACGAGATGTTACCGTTACACCATCCCTGCATTTGGTAGCAGTGGCGGGACTTGAACCCGCATCGACCCGGTTATGAGCCAGGGGCTTTACGTTAAGCTACGCTGCGGCACCAGAGGTCAGGGCGGGATTTGAACCCGCGCTAATCGGTTTTGCAAACCAATGCCTTACCAACTTGGCTACCTGACCACTTGGGAGTCCCGACGAGATTCGCACTCGCAGTCTTCAGCTTGAGAAACTGACGGCTTAAACTATTCGCCTACAGGACTACAACCAGGGTGACGGGATTTGAACCCGCAACATTTCCGCAGACAACGGAACGCTCTAGCCAATTGAGCTACACCCCGATTTATTGAATCTGTGCTTAAACTTTGAGTTTTTAGGCACAGATTTTGTTGGTGAACTTGCCCATTTCTTATTTAGTTTTCAAGGTTCAGATAATTGACTTTTTACTGTTAGAAACTGTTAAGAAAACAACCGAAATTCTAGGTAGCAAGCCTGTTGTGTATTACGGATGTATTCAGTGGTTTTAATGAGTGTAAACTTAGAACTTTTTTCGTTTTTCACCTCTACTGCCGATGGTTTGCAATTAGAAACAGCTTTATTGACTGGGGACTTTGGTTTATTCCAACGCCTGTCCTTTAGTTGTATGTAGAACATAACTTTGACTCTTGAGAAGCTTTGTCTTTCGCCTCACTACAAATATACTACAAAATACTACAAGAGGTGTCAAGGGGTTTCAGAAAGTTTTTTTAAAATTGTCTAGAAAAGCTTCTGCACTTATATTTGAGCTTGCTAAACCCTCTGAAAAGTCAAACTACAGCTTATGATTGGGTGAATCTTTAAAAGCCTGACGTGACAGACAACTACCTCAAGCGACAACAGATAATTAGTATTGTCGCGATCGCCTCTACGATTACAGCTTGTAGTATTGCTCCAGGCACCTCCCCACAATTGGGGTTGAACCAGCCAGTAAGCAAAATACATACTGCACAAGTTCAAGATCCAACAAAGGGCCAAATTAATGCCCAATTACCGCCATCAGCCAAAGTAGAAAACCCTACTTTTACAGTCCCAGACAAATTTCAGGGAAAAACAGTTTATAAGGTACAACCCAGCAGCAACGAAAAGGTTATTGCTCTGAGCATTGATGATGGGCCTTGGCCAAAGACAACCCTAGAAATGCTGGATATCCTGAAGCAAAACGATGTTAAAGCAACATTCTTTTGGGTAGGACAAGCCTTACAAGCAAATCCCGACCTAGCCAAACAAGTGGTAGCCCAGGGACACGCCATTGGCAACCATACTTGGCATCATTGGTATCGGCGGATGGATGAAGCCACAGCCAAGAGTGAAATCGATCGCACATCCGATCTGATATACAAAACTACAGGAGTCAAAACTTCTCTATTTCGTCCTCCTGGAGGCTTTTTAAATAACGGACTAGCCGCTTATGCTAAAAGCCAGAAAGACGCTGTAATTATGTGGTCACTAACTTCCGCTGATACCGATCCTCACGCCAAACCGCAGGCATTTGTAAATAATGTCCTGAAAGGCGCGAAACCTGGTTTTATTGTTTTAATGCACGACGGTGGTGGCGATCGCCGAAGAACAGTAGAAGCTTTGCCACAAATTATCAGTGGACTCAAACAGCAAGGCTACCGATTTGTGACAATTCCCGAATTGCTGCAAATGGCGCAATAAAGGGTGAGAATTTCTCACCCTACTATTTCGTTTATTCACTCATGACAGAAGTACAAGCTTGAGCTTCTTGCCAAAGTTTGTGCAAAAAGAACTCAGCGCGATCGCTCATAGTGGTGAAAAACACACCTACAGCATCCTTAGAACTATCTGATAGCCAAGAACCTTGCAGAGTGACTTCCATATATTGGGTATCAGAGGCACAGAGAGCAATGATTTCTCTGTCATCTCTTTTTACCTCAGCCTTAAGCACTTCTACTCCTGGCAAATCAACAGGCAGCAAAAAGGAAGCTGTACTGGGTTCAATGCACAAACTTTGCCCAACTCGCAGGGCCAAAATCACTCGCTGCGCTACCCATTCTTCTAGCGACAGAGTGAGACATTCCAAATCAAAACTGCTTTCAGTGTAAGTTAATTTCAGCATTCCTTATGCTCTCCTGCTATTCCAGGCTTCCTTGCATATCTATCCAAAACTGTTCGGCAAAAGAAATCGCGGGGTGAATTGGCGCTTTTGGTTTGGTACGTAATTGCATACCAGATTCAAACAGGGTGCGATCGCCTTTACGGGAGTTGCATCTCTCACAAGCTGTGACTACGTTATCCCAAGTGTGAGAACCGCCTCTTGAGCGCGGCATCACATGATCTAGTGTTAGATGCTTGCCGCTACCGCAATATTGGCAACTGTGATGATCTCGCCGTAAAACTTCCCGCCGATTCACTGGCGGAACTTTCCACATCCGCTCATTAGAAGTGATTGTTAAGCGAATATGTTTTGGCACATCAATTACCAAGTTGGGTGAGTGAACTCGCCATCCGCCTTCTGTGGTAAAACCTAACGGTTGAGCTTTGTTGGTTACTAACAGCACAATCGCCCGCTTGATATTGATCCGACACAGTGGCAAGTAATTTTGAGAAAACACCACCACAGATTGCTCTAACACTTGCATTGCGTTCGCGCCGCGCATTGTTCGCCTAGCGGACGCACCAGAAGATATCGTCACAGCTTCACTCCTTATAAAAAAACCCCCGCTTCCTGTTTGGGTGAAGCGGGGGTTAGAATTGACCGAAAAACTTTCTGGTCTCATATTGGTACAGCATTCCTTTGCCTGTACCCCCCGCTTTCTTCATCTAGTTGTGGTTTCGCAATCAACCCACTTATGCTGAGATGTCTAAAATCATAATTACCCTCTGTGATTTGCCCATAATTTCGGCTACCATCGCCCATAAATAAATACTCCACTTCCATAGCAGCTGATTCCCAACTGGCTCGGCAATTAGTAGCGCACAAAATTGAAGTAGATATGGGGAAAATGGATTTCACAGAAAATTTCACCTATTGAACATTCCTTTAAACATACTACACTTGTATTACTATCCTGTCTATACTTTTAAGGAGAAATAGTGATGCATACGATCGCTCGCACCCCAACCACCGATATGGAAGTTACCAGCATCCGCCTAGAGCGAGAACTCAAAGATAAGCTCAAAGAAATAGCTGGAAATCAGGGATATCAAGCTTTGATTCGAGATATTCTTTGGAATTATGTCCAACAGAAATCAGGTGAATGGAAGCCTCGATTTTCCCGAGCGGACATTCGAGCTAGCATAGCAGCCACAGCCCAGCAAGAAGAACGTTGCGTACTAACAGGTCAACTAATTCAACCCCAAGAACCAATGTTGTTAGGACTGACGAGAAATGGCGATATGGTTCCTCTGAGTGTCGAGAGTTTGGCTGGATAGTCTTAATTCAGGCAATGCAGCCTAGTTATTTTATTTAGGGCTGATGTACAAGAGATCCTCCAACCCCCTTAAAAAGGGGGCTATTAAGATACCCCCTGTTTAAGGGAAACCAATTGCTCAACTTAGAATACCCAAGTTGAGCAATTGGCGTTTATTAGGCGGTAGTGGGGCTACGCAAACGAGGTTTCAGCTTTTCAGTACGTAAGTCTTATTACTGAATAATTGGGCTGCATTCAGAATTTAGCTTTATTTTCTCCAATGAGTAAAACTTATTGTTAAGATTTGTAGCTTAATAAAAGGAAATTCTGAGGGGATACGAATTTTATATTTTAGATTTTTTGGTTCATACCCCGCTCTGAGCTAAGAGAGTAGTCTCTTTCAATCCAAAATCCAAAATCCAAAATTGGTTTGACGCTCTGGCTTAGTTATATTTGATTGAAAGCAACACGGAGCAAAGGATGGCTGCTTAAAGGACTAACATAAAAACAAAATTTTACAAAAATCTTAAAATCAATCCAGTGTTTTTACGGTCATGACTGGGGGATTTTCCTGAGATTCCAGAGAATTTACGGTTTATGTATACTTACAGACAGGATATTCTAAATCCAAGTTAGTTAATTATCTCAATATAAAGAAGATAAAGCAGCCAAAAATAATCAGGCTGGGTCATTTAAGAATATCCTAAGTATCTCACTACCTATGTAGCAATTTGCTTTATATAGCAGCAACTTGGCCATCTGCCATAGAAAAGGGCTATAACAGGTGAGAGAAAGTATTCATATAAGATTTGTCAATTATCAAGGTGTCGCAACACAACTAACGGTGAAGAATATGCCAATGGGTTGGGTGCAAAAACAATGGATTTATTGTCCGAGGGCGTGCCAAGAATGAAAAAACCTTTATGGTCGCCGAGACAGTACGTAGATGACATAGATCGACTACAAACTTATAAAGTCAAGCTGATGCAGCATCAGGAAGAAACTGGCCACCAGTTGGTACAAAAGATTAACCAAATCATTGCCAATACCTCCGCTACGGCATTGATGTTGCAAGATATTGCCCAATTGCTAGGAACTGCTTTTGAAGTAGATTGTTGCTGCTTAGTTTCAGTAACGGGTGAAACATCTGACGAAGCAACTACTATGAATTGGTGTGCTGATCAATATCTAGGGTTGCCACATCCAGAAGAGATGTTTTCGATGGAACAATTGCTCATGCACTCGCCAGTGCTGCAATGTGCTGCTGAACCATTGACTATTGAAGATATTTCCATCATTCAGAAGAGTCTGGTAATTGGCTGTCAGTATTTACCCCTACCCATAAAAGCTGTTTTGGCAATTCCCACCAGGTTTGGTGGAAATAATAATGGGGTGATTAATCTGATTAAATTCCAACCTTATGATTGGAGTGAATCAGAAAAACAGTTGCTCAAAGAAGTAGAGTCTGCTTGTGCGATCGCTTTTTCGCAAGTGGCGCAAGCTAAACTAATTACTCATCAACAACAATATCTCCAAAAAGGCGATCAGTATCAAAGCTTGATCAAGCAATTAACATTATTGAATCGCAGTAACTTGGAGCTTAATCAAATGCTCCAGTTAGTTATCGCCTCTACTGCCGAATCTCTACAGGCAGATCGAGGTTTACTTATACTACTAAAATATACTGATCCACTATTTAGGACTCAAGCTAAAAAACAAATTCCGAAAGCGAAAGCTAGAGTGGTTGGTGAATGGGCTAAGACAACACAAATTTCTCGTACTAGTAAACCAGAAACCTTAGAGCAGCAGTCTTTTTTGCTTGCGGAATGTGGTTTGTGCCAGCGTCCCTTTATAGATTCTGGAAAAGCAGTAATCTTCGATAACTATACAGAGCAAAATGATACCTCGGTAGCTGCTCCATTATTTGCAATCGAGCAATTGCCCGCCGTCTTATTAGTGCCGTTAGAAAGTCAAGGTAAAATCTTAGGATTTTTGGTGCTACAGCAAGCTACTACTCGCAGTTGGCAAGCAGCCGAATTAAATCTTGTGGAAATGGTTTGCGCTCAAGTAAGCAATGCCATAATTCAGTCACAGACATTGCGGCAAGTACAAACTTTGGTAGATGAGCGCACAGCGAAACTCCAGAGTAGTCTGGAACTCCAGGCAAAGTTGCATGAAAGAACCCGGCAATATGTTGAGCAACTGCGGAAACTCAATGAACTCAAAGATGAATTTTTGAGCAACATGAGCGATCGCTTGCGCTATCCTTTGACAAATATGCTGATGTCCATTCGGAACTTACGTTTGCCAGGAATCGCACCAGAGCGCCAAATTAGATACATGGATATCCTAGAGCAGGAATGCACAAAGGAAATCAACTTGATTAATGACTTGTTAACACTCCAGAAACTAGAGTCGCCTCACGAAGCTCCCCAATTAGAATCTATAGATTTAAATACTAGAATTCAGGATATAATAGTATCTTTTGAGAAGAAACTCGCAGAGAAGGGATTAAAGATTTCTGTAGATTTACCAGAGGAATCGCTAAAACTGCAAACGGAACTGGAGAGTTTTGACCGTATCCTGCAAGAGTTGTTAACTAATGCCTGTAAATACTCGCAGCATGATACCACCGTCCATTTAGAAGCTGTTCACCGAGTCGATCAACAAATCGATCAAGTTATGATAAAGGTGACGAATACAGGACATCCCATCTCCCAAGAAGAAGCAACCTACATTTTTGACAAGTTCCGTCGCGGAAAAGGGCGCTGGACTCCAGGGACTGGCTTGGGACTTGCTCTAGTCAAGTCTTTAGTGCAGCATTTGAATGGAGCGATCGCAGTTGAAAGTCTCCCAATCTCGGATTCTGAACAGAGCGAAATTTGCTTCACCCTGACTCTGCCCCAATTTTCTGACGAAAGCAAACCATAATTCTTAATGTGACTAAAGAACAGAACCCAACAGAGAACCTTGATTTCCAGTCTCCTAGTGATGACACCAATCTTGAAGGAGATTTCAGTGCTGATATAGTCGCTTTGGCAGCTAAGGTAGAAGTTCAAATTCAGAAAATAGCAGAGCGACAGCGACAAATCAGCGCCAAAGTCCAAATCCCCCAACCAGTGGAAAAAATTTGGAAGGTTTTGACAGATTATGAAGCCTTACCTGACTTTCTCCCCAACCTCGCTAAGAGTCGTCTAATCGAGCATCCCAACGGTGGAATTAGACTGGAGCAAGTAGGCTCCCAGCGCTTACTAAATTTCAACTTTTCGGCGCGGGTAGTTCTGGATTTGGAAGAATGCTTCCCCAAAGAAATTAATTTTCGGATGGTAGAGGGAGATTTTAAAGGTTTTTCTGGTAGCTGGTGTTTAGAGCCTTGTTCCCTTGGTGAATATGTAGGAACAAATCTTTGCTACACAATTCAAGTTTGGCCTAAACTCACCATGCCAGTGAGAATCATTGAAAATCGCCTGAGTAAAGACCTTCGGTTGAATCTTGTAGCTATTCACCAACGTGTAGAAGAGTTAGCCAGCAAAAAACCGTATATATAATTAGACGCTCGTTCAGAAATAATCCTGAATGAGCGTTTTAATTTATCAACTTGTAGAAAGACACGCTTCTACTTTTTTAAGTACCCCCAGGGGAATTCGAATCCCCGTTACCTCCGTGAAAGGGAGGTGTCCTAGGCCTCTAGACGATGGGGGCATCGGACTCAGACCTTTTATAAATTAACTAATTTCCTGGCTATTGTCAACAGCTTTTGCGAAAAAAAGTTTTTGGCAGCTAAACTGGGTGGTGGCTAGAGCTTGAAAAGGATACAAAGAGATGGAGAAGCAAAAAGAATTTCGTAGAAGCTCTGATCGGAAGCCGCAAGGTGCATCAATGTCTGGCGCTGGGAACTTCGAGAGAAGCTCAGATAGAAAAAACGGTAAATTCTGCCAGGGACAAAAGGGTATGATGTTGTACCCTGTAGAGTTAATATCTACGATTTTTTACCAAAGATTTTGAAATAAATCGCTCAAAATCTCCAACATGGAAGCATCTTTTGAAATTACCCTACAGATGGCGATCGCTGTTTTTGCAGGCATTAGCGCTCAAGTGCTGGCTGCATACTTTCGCATACCCAGCATCGTCTTGTTATTGCTGTTAGGCATATTGTTCGGCTCTGATGGCATAGGGCTATTGCATCCCCATTTGCTGGGCACTGGAGTGGAAGTTATTGTTGCCCTAGCAACTGCAATAATTTTGTTTGAAGGCGGACTTAATTTGGATCTGCGAGAGTTAGGCAGGGTTTCAGTCAGCTTACAATTGCTCGTCACTCTTGGAACGCTAATCACGCTGCTTGGTGGCAGTATGGCTGCTCACTGGCTGGGTGAATTTCCTTGGAATATAGCTTTTCTCTATGCTTCCATCATTGTGGTGACAGGCCCAACCGTCGTTGGCCCTTTGCTTAAACAAATCAATGTAGATCGGCAAGTAGCAACACTTTTGGAAGGTGAAGGGGTTTTAATTGACCCTGTAGGAGCGATTCTCGCCTTCGTTGTCCTCGATACCATTTTGAACGGCGATGCCGATCCAATTAATGCGATCGTTGGTTTATTAATACGTTTGGGCGTTGGTGCAGCAATTGGTGGTGCTGGCGGTTATCTGATGAGCTTGATTTTCAAACGCGCCAGTTTTCTGTCATTCGAGCTAAAAAACTTAGTGGTGTTGGCGATACTTTGGGGTTTGTTTGCCTTATCGCAAATGATCCGCAGTGAATCGGGAGTCATGACAACAGTTGTTGCAGGAGCAGTCTTTGCTAACTCCTCAGTCCCGGAAGAACGACTGTTGCGGAGCTTTAAGGGTCAGCTAACAATTCTCAGCGTCTCGGTGCTATTTATCTTATTAGCTGCCGATTTATCCATTGCCAGTGTGTTTGCTTTGGGCTGGGGTAGTTTATTTACTGTTTTGGTATTAATGTTTGTCGTTCGCCCGATTAATATCCTGTTGTGTACCTGGAACAGTGACTTAAATTGGCGACAGAAACTATTTTTAAGCTGGGTTGCTCCTAGAGGAATTGTTGCGGCTTCTGTAGCTTCTTTTTTTGCAATCTCCCTTACCCAGCGTGGCATTAACGGCGGTGATTCGATTAAAGCTTTAGTCTTCCTGACAATTATTATGACTGTTGTCTGCCAAGGGCTAACAGCTGGCTGGGTTGCCAAATGGTTGCAAATCACCTCCAAGGACGTAACCGGGGTAGTGATTGTGGGTTGTAACCCATTGAGTCTTTTGATTGCCCGATTCTTTCAAGAACGGGGAGAAAATGTGGTCATGATTGATACTGACCCGGAATGTCTTGTTCAAGCTGAGGCGCAAAATCTGCGAGTGATTGCTAGCAGTGGGTTGGATGCTGCTGTTTTAGAAGAAGCAGGACTTGCTTCGATGGGGACTTTTTTGGCGATGACAAGTAATGGCGAGGTGAATTTTGTTTTGGCTCAACGAGCAGCCGAAGAATTTAAGCCACCGCGTGTTTTAGCTGTTTTTCCTCGTGATCCGCAAGCGAGTATTTCGGTTAGTAATAAAGTTAATCAAGCTTTTATCCCAGACTTAGCAATTAAGACTTGGAATGAATATTTAAATGATGGGCGAGTCAAATTGGGGACAACTACGCTAAATGAGCTAGAATTTTCCACTCAGTGCGATCGCATTCAAGAAAAAATTCGGACTGGGGTGTTGATACCGTTATTGGTAGAACGAGAAGAACGCTTACAGGTAATGCCAGTTAACCAAGATTGGGAAATTGGCGATCGCATTATTTACCTATTACATGACCCCAGACCTAGCCTTTTAAAGCGCTTATCTGGTGCTACCCAATCCACTCCCCTCTCTCTAGAAAAGTTAGCGGAGGTTGAAGACCTATCCCTCGTCCAATTGTCCGCTAGTGAGGCTTCTGGGGGATGAGGGGCAGGGGAAGCGGAGGGAGAAGAGGAGTGTGGGGAGTGTGGGGAGTGTGGGGAGTGTGGGGAGTGTGGGGAGTGTGGGGGGTAAGACTTCTTCCCCATCCTCCCACACTTCCCCATCCTCCCACACCCCTTGGATTTTTCACTTGTGAGAAATCCAGGCTAATGCCCAATGCCCAATGCCCCTTATTCTCTTCTTTGACTCTTTATTAACTTTGGGAAGGAATAAATTCGCCTTCTGGTGGTTGTTGTAAATTACCAATTTCTGGCTTTGGCGCTTCTTGATACATTTGCCATTCTTGCCACAGTAAAGCAGATAAATGCACGATCGCTAGAATTAGCGTCGCCACTGCAATTAAATAACTGTGGATTGTGTAAAGGTGTTCGACAGTAACGGTGTTAATCGCTCCACCCCCAGTTAGGATTTCGCGCAGTTGTCCACCAATAAAAGGAATAGCTTCGATGGTTCCCAATTCAATGTTAAAACGCCAGTATCCTTCCTGAGTCCAATCTAGGATCATCGCTGTCCAATCCAGCCCGATCGCACTTAAGGTCAACAAAATCCCGCTAATCCAAGCGGTTAGCCAACTCTTGCGGAATTGGCGACCTAAAAACATCACCACAATTTGAATCAGAGCGATCGCAATTACCGCGTTACCAGCAATGTTATGCGCTCTCCAAAACAACCAACCGTATGGCACTTGTGTATTAATCATCTTTAAGGAGTTATAAGCACCGCCTGCTGTCGGTTCATAGTAAAAAGACAGCATTACTCCCGTAGAAACATAAATTAAGCACAAAGTCAAAATCACGACTGACAATATCGTTGCTATTCGTCGCATAATCCTATCGAACTGGGTGCTTTGCATAGCTCACCCCTCCTGTTCTTAAGTAGGTATTTATTCTTTTCTAATTTTAACTACGAAATATTAATATATGTTGCACTTCTCAAATAAAAATAAATTTTTTTAATATTTCCGATAAGATAATTAGCCTAATGCCCTTTATCAGTGCTGAGTCAATACGGTTCGGTTAAGGTTTTTTGATGAAAATTCTAGATCGCAAAGACGCGATAAATCGCCGTCTCTACAAAGGGCTGATTATTGTAGAGACGGCGATTCATCGCGTCTCTTGTCTTAACGGAACCCTAATAAACCAATTCCCAATGACTAATGACTCAAATATTGCACCCAAGCTTTTAACGGTTCTGGTGAGCCATACCAAATTCCAGGACTTCTCGGAGAATGTCTCACACCTTCAATTACCAGATTTTCTGCACCTTCCAGGTGAGCAGCTTCAATTGGTGTGATGCCATCTCCCCAAGTGTTGCCCTTACCACAGGTTAATTGGTAACTACTGTAAGCTAACCAGCTACCACGCCGCTTTTGGCCAAAGATAGTTTTACCAGCCACACAAACGTAACGAACGTTTTTATAAAAAGCTCCTGGGTAGTTATTGGTGACAAAATCTAGATTTGAGCGTGTCCAGCGTTCTTGGCTAATATGGGGTGTACCCAAGGTGATCAGAGTCGCAACCAAAGGATGCGCTTTCCAAAGCGAGGGTTTAGCGTTACTGCCTACCATATAAGGCTTTTCTCCCATGTAGATGCGGGATATCCAACCTCCGGCTGAGTGACCAATTAAGTTAACTTGGTTAGCATTATATTGCTGCAATGTATGCTTGATTGTCAGGTCGAGTTTTTGTAGAATCGGTGTTACAGGTCTTCCGCCAATAGTTGGTAGCCAGTCGCGCCGTCGCAGTGGTACTGTAACCGTGGGAAAATCTAACTGTTGTAAGGATTGTTCTAGTTGGCGGTAAGCGATCGCGCTTTCTAGATATCCCGGTACAATAACTGTCGGTAACGGCATTTTAAATTTTTGAGGCAATGATTGAAGGTTTGAAACTTTTTTACAAAGAAGTAGTCAAAAATCAAAAGCTATAATTGCGATCGCACAGCTGAACTCCTTTTATAAAAACCCAAATAGCTTTGGTGGGGTTTAGGACTAGAATGTCAATAAAATTGTACAATTTACAACAGTTTTCGGGGCTGCTGATGTGGTAGTATTCTCACATAGGCACTAGTCTCGGACAAAGAAATGTGCCATCTGTTACAGAAGCCTAGTTGATTAAAAAAGCGTAAAAAAACAAGGCGACTTCAGCAGATGTTTTGATGTACTCAGAGTTGGATCTTGACTTAAACTTTAATAAATATCCCAGATATTAATTTTAATTGTGTGTGTCATAAAAATAACAAATCAAAAGTAGTAATTTTTCAAATACCTCTTTAGCAAGCTCAAATTTGAAGATATGAACCAGCCTTATTAAACAATTACAAACCTGAATAAATGGCAATTTTGGCGTTTTCGTTGCCATGAGAGGAAATTATTATTTCCTTAGAGGGAGGCATATATTGCGATATTTTGCAATATAGTCGGGAAGAGAAAATCGTTAGTCAACTGCAATTGAGCCGAGTGAACGATAACAACTATGTCTTACGTCTCCTTGTTTAAAAATATACCAGAACTGTTAAGCCAGCCAATTGGGATAGCAGCTATAGCTTCTCTTGGTATCCACGGTGCGATCGCTATGATTGTGCCATTGATGCCTATGGATTCTAGCAAACCCAAAGATACAGCATCATCAAAAAGCGTCGGGCTTTTGGAATTGACCCAAGCAGATCAAAGTCGTTTGCCAGAAAGCACCCCCAAAATTGGTTTACAACAACTTCCTCCAATAGCGCCGCTTTCTGCGTCCAACTTTAGCACCCAAGCTGGATTGCCCCCATTGGCAGCACCGCCATCCGGCAGTCAGCTAGTACTGCCTCCCCTACCCCCATCATCGAATAACTATCGAGTCTCCTCATTGCCTACAAGACAGTCTTTGCGGATGATTCCTAGTGATAATTTGCGATTTGATGCTTCTAAATTTGACAACTCTAAATTTAATAGCAGCCCCAAATTTACTCCATCAGTTCCTCGTGTAAATGTGACTGATACCAAATACGAGGCATCTAAGCCGTTAGATGTAAATAGATTGCCAGTATTGCAGTCGCAGCAAATACCTAATGATATTCTGCAAAATGCTCAATCTCAGAACCTCTCTAACAGTAACCCTATTACACCAGTACAGGGAAATATCACTCCACAAATAACGCAGCCGGTTAATAATGCGTCTAAGCCTATGGCTCAAAACCAGCTCATAAATTCTTTAAAACAAGCTCCAAGGGCTGGGGATAGCTTAACCTTAATTAGGGGAACCACGTCACAAGCGCCTGATTTATCTCCAAAAGGGACTGAGTTGGCGATCGCACAGCTAGATTCCTACGCAAACCTGAGAAAGGAAGTTCAGCAACAATACCCCAACGCAGAACAAAAACCAGTCATTCGCCAAACGTTACCCACAGATAAGCCAAATCTTCAAGGCTCTGTTTTGGGTGTATTAGTGGTAGACCCTGATGGTAAGGTTCTAGATATCAAGTTTCAAGACAAGCTAGTTTCCCCAGAATTGCAATTAAAAGCTAGGGAATACTTCAACAAGCAATCCCCCAAGGGAGATAAACGGGTCAGTTCCTATCCATTTAACCTACGTTTCCAAAACAGTACTAGCAACAGTACTGGGACTACTCCATTATCTACACCTGGCATCAATAACAATCAGCTTACCCCTTTACCAGCAGCTACTTCTAAACCATTTCCCGATCTGCGAATCAGAAATAACCAGATCGCGCCTTCATCAACAGGTATTCTTAAACCATTAACTGCACCGAGAGTAAATGGCAATCAACCTTTGTTAACGCCGACAGCTACCCCCAAAACATTATCTGAATTGCAAATCAGAAATAATCTCACACCTTCATCCGCAGCTAAGACTTCGGAACCCTTAGTGCTACCAAGAGTTAATAAGATTCAGGCTACACCCTCTACTGAATCGGATAAAAAACTAGTAGAACGGTTGCGTGAAGTCAAGGAAAACAGAGACAAGTCTAATCCAGAAAAATAATCACTTGCTGGTGATTTGGGATTAAAAACTAGGTAAAAGGGCGGTTATAAACCGCATCTATACAAATAAAACCCACGGAAGTGGGTTTCAAATTTTCTTTAGTATGGTTCCTGTAGCTAAGTTTGTGTAGCCGCGAGTTTTATTCACTTTGGCTCTAAGTTGCCACGTATGAGTATTGCTGTACCCCTAAGAGCGATATATTCCATACAATTGAGAGCTAGTTTACCAGCCTTGTTCTGCATTCTGAAAAACGTAAGCAGCTACCTCTAGGATATCTTCAGCACTTAATTTTCCTTTAAAGGCAGGCATAGCATTTTTACCATTTTGGACTTGGTGTATAATCGCCTCGATTGAGTCGCTATCATAATTTTCTAGGTATTTTGACAATGCTTCCTTTTTCAAGGTTTTCTGGCTAATAAGGATATTACCGCCACCTATATGGCAAGAAGCGCAGTTAGCCTCGAAAATTTTAGCACCGTTGGATGTTTCGGCAGCTAGTGCTGGACTAATGAATGTCAATTTGAATAGAGCGATCGCTATCATTAAGATTAATAAAAGTATTCTCAAGAGAATTTCCTCGCAACAAGCCTCCAGCAAGAGTATAAACGTGATTAATCCCTGATTAAGTCAAATTTGATCAAAATTGGCGGTAACGAATTCATCCCTCAATCGCTACAGATTGTTTAGCGTTTTAGGGGACGATAAGACTCGTTACCGCCATTTATCCATTGTGTGCGTCACTCTAGGAGCGTGGCGTGTTGCTATGAGGTAATTTCACAAAAGAGAAATCATCTTGTGGCAATGAGGACGTTTCTAACCTTGGACAGTAACTTTACCAACCATGCCAGCACCACGGTGAGGTTCGCAATAGAAGGTGTAGTCACCAGCAGGTGCGTCTGCGGGGAAAGTGGTTGTTTCCTTTTTACCAGGAGTCATCAGCAAAGTCTTATGAGAAAGAGATTTTGCTAAATCGGCATTCTTGGAAGGGTTTTTGGCAGGATCAAACACAACGTTGTGGGGAGGAACTTTATTATTTACCCATTCAATTGTGTCACCTGGTTTAATTGTCAACTTTTTCGGTTCAAATGCCAGCATCCCTTTATCGCTACCCAATTTCACCTTGTAGGTTTCAGCCGAAGCGCTGGGAGTAAAAACTGCAAAGCTGCTAACAACTAAAAGGATTGTCAACACAGCTAAACTAAAGCGTCGCAAGCTTGCCGAAATCAATTTCATGGCTCTCTCCTAACAAACAATTTCTTTTTCCTTTCTCATTTTAAATAAAATCAACACCAAATATGACAATCTGTCATAGATACAATTTTTTTTTAATAAATAGGGAGAAATTTATTGCAAAAAGGGAATGGGGAATGGGGAATGGGGAATGGGGAATGGGGAATGGGGAATGGGGAATGGATTCTTCCTAATGCCCTATTCCCAATGCCCAATACCCGATACCCAATGCCCTATTCCCAATGACTCAGTTCCAGGATTTAGTAATAGATTTTTCCGCCTCCCCACTTAGTGCCAACGATTTTGGGTTGTATGAGAATATGACCAGCGATCGCTTCCAAGTCCTCATCTGTCAGATTTCGCATTGCTGTGAAAATATCTGCACTCTTGATACTGGGATGGATTTCGGAAATCTCTTCTTCCCCGTCGTAAGTAGTGGGATTTTTCAGGTAATCCACCAAGCCTTCAATGTTATTACGGTTGGGTGTTGCCAGTGCCAGATCGTCTGGAGTAAGTCCAACGTTCTGATTTGTTTTAGTAACTCCCCCAGCATGACATTGGGCACAAGCGTAATTAAATAAGCGTTTGCCTTCTTTTACTTGTTTCAGGCTAAGTACGGTGGTCTCACCTTGAGTATTTAATGGCACTGTTCGGGTAGCTTTGTCTAGTTCCACTGCTGTCGCGCTACCGACAAGCAACTGAAACGAGAGTAAAACAGTGGCCACAACAACGCCAATTAGTCTTCTAAACATGTTTCCCCTTAAAAATTTTGACGCTCAACACAGCTAAGAAAGCGGTTCTCAATCTCCAAGCTGCTAATTGCTAATGACTCATTGTTTTTTGTCATTAGCTATCAATGATTAGCTAAAGCCCAAGATCACCCGTTAGGTGTCCTCGTCATCACCCACCAAGTCGCTAGTACCTTTTGGGTGTGTTTCAAACGATATTTGGGAAATGATTGCCTTTGCATCTTCTAACGCCAAACGGGTCTTTTGGTGTTTGTAGGCGATTCCCAGTTGGTTGCACAGAGAAAACACTTTTTCTACAGGTATACTGTAGTCGGCTGCTATCTCTGCGATCGATAGGTCTGCAAAACCCATAATGCTTGTTAACTGATAGATAGAGATTGAGTCGCTGTAATACCAATATCACGTTAGGAGTGCAATTTGTTGCCCAAAATACTGTTTGGGGAATGGGGAATTGGGGATTGGGAATTGGGAATGGGGCATTGGGCATGGCTATTAACCTTTTCCCCCAGTAAAGGTAACGCTTTGAATAAAGTAACGATTAAAAAAGGCGTAAATACCTAAAGCTGGTAGGGTAAAGACCATAGAAGCCGCCATAATGTAGTTCCAATAGCTGATGTATTGACCTTTAAAGGTATTCAGCCCCAAAGGGAGAGTAAACATTTCTGGGTCAAACAGGATAACTATCGGCAGTAAAAAATTATTCCAACTTCCCATGAATACAAAAACTGCCTGTGCTGCTAGTGCTGGTTTTGCTAGAGGTAAGACAATATGTCGGAAAATTCCAAAGGTATTTAAGCCATCGAGTTGAGCAGCTTCTTCTAGTTCTTTAGGAAAATTAACAAAAAACTGCCGCATCATAAAGATAAAAGTGGCATTAACCATGCTAGGCACAATCATGCCTTGATAAGAATTCAACCAGCCGATCGCTTTCAAAATCAAAAATGTCGGAATTAGGGTGATTTGCGCTGGTACTGCCAGCACAGCCAAGATGAGAAAGAACCAAAAGCGCTTACCCACAAAACGCAGTCTTGCCAAGGCATAACCAGCCATTGAATTTAACAACAAGTTTAAAAGGGTAACGCTGACAGCAATTACCACACTGTTGAACAACCAGCGCCAAAATAACGGTTCTTGGAGAAAGATTTGCCTGTAGTTGTCAAGAGTAAAATTCTTGGGGAAAAAGTTGGGTTCACCACCGACAATCTCTGTTAGCGGCTTAAATGATGCTGAAAGCGCCCAGAGAAAGGGAATAAGGGTAACGATCGCATAGAGTGTCAGCAAGACGTATAACAAGACTTTTAAGCCAGAGATTTTAGTCAAATCCGTTCGCCTCCAAAAAGTCGCCGTTGAATCAAAGTGATGGCAACGATCGCTGCTGCTAACAAAAATGCGATCGCAGCTGCATATCCCATTTGTAAATTCCGAAACACAGCTTGGTAAATTAGCAGCACCACAGTTAAGGTAGCGTTATTTGGGCCGCCAGTACCCCCAGAAAAGATGTAAGACTGGTCAAAAAGTTGAAAAGTCCCAATCACCCCTACAGCTACCACAAAGAAGGTTACAGGCTTAAGCAAGGGAAGGGTAACGTGGATAAATTGCTGCCACTCATTTGCACCATCGAGTTCCGCCGCCTCATAAAGTGTTTGGGGTATATCTTGCAAGGCGGCCAGATAAATCACCATGAAAAACGGCGCAGTTGACCAAATGTTCATGATCATAATGCCTTTGAGCGCAACTGCCGGATCTCCCAACCAGTTATAAGTAGGTAGCCCTACAAAAGCGAGAAAATCGTTTAGTAGCCCATCAGTGTTATAAATCCACATAAAGATCAGCGTCAGCACTGCTGAAGAGGTGACTGTGGGCAAAAAGTAGAGGATGCGCCACCAGTTTTTACCGCGAATCCCAGAATTCAGAGTTACCGCCAGAATTAAAGCTAAGACTGTTTGAGTTGGCACAACAATAGCTACGTATTGTGCTGTGTTTCTTAAAGCAATCCAAACCCTTTCATCTTCAGCTAATCGTGTGAAGTTCCGAAAACCGATGAACTCGTACTCAATACCGCCGAGAAGTCGGACTTTTTGCAAGGAAAGAAAAACGGCGTAGAGAATGGGTAAGACTACAAAAGTCCCCAAAACTAGAATGGTGGGCATCATGAACATATACCCAGCCAAGTCTTCTGTGATATTCCACCTGGGGTTACTCCGCCGCCTGTTGATTGCAAACACTACAGAACCTCCGTTTAATCTCGCACTAACCCGGCTGTAGCGATGGGTTGTGCATGATTATTGATCCTACTCCTGTAAAAAATATTTAACCTCATTAAATTAAGTTTCTATTTTTGGAAAGCCTAGACGCAAAACGGCGATTTACGAGATATCGGTTGTATGAGTTAGCTACTTATGTCATTTAGGGAACTATATATTTAGCTTCCTTGGGGATGCTAATTAACCCGACTCAAGCAAGAGGACACAAAATGTCATATACAGCCTACTTACGTTCGATTAAAAGTGAACTTCAGAGAACTGATAAAACTCAAAAAAGCCTACGGGTAAAAACTATCATAGAACAGTTTGGCTACCAGCGTAGAAGTCAATCATTCATAGATAATTTTAATACTGCTCTTGATGAATTGGGACTTTGTGCAAATCCTTGCTTAGATTTGTATATTCCGTTAGATACAAAAATTGCTATTTCTATTAAAGGTGTAGAAGCAATCAATAAAGTAGCTGAATCTGAATCAATTTCAGTCAAACTACAAGAGGCAATCTCAGTCAAACATGATTTTTTCTACTACTTATTTGATTTTGGCTCAGAGCAAGAATATGAAAGATTCCAATCATGTTTAGATTCTCATCAGCCAGTAGGTATTTTTTTGATTCCACAGGTAGAAGATTTCTTCTCTGATATTGTTGTCAAAATCTTTAATTATGAATTAATTAGAAAATATCAGTACGGAGGATATAGTAGTACCCCAAAAGCTGCCACTAGAAAAATTCCTACAAGTCTTGCTTCAGATCAAGATTGTGACGATGAACAAGAGAATTCTATTTCTGATGCTAGTATTTTTCAGTTTTATCGCTCAACAATGACCAGTATTATACTTGGCAACACTGGTTTAGAGCTGCTTGATTCGGAAAAATTTGAGCAGCAGTTTGAACAGATATCTCTATCTGCCAATAAATATAATTCTGAACAGTTTTTTATTTTATTTCATTGTCCATCAGTATTAGAAATTCAAGCTCATCAGCAAGAAGATGCTTTAGGATACTTGGTAGATAGAGTTGCCAGTAAAATTCCTTTTACTTTTACTCTCAGATGTAAATACCCAAATGAAGCCTCTCTTGAGCATAAAGAAGAAGTATATGCTCATTTTCGTCTACTGCTGGAACTTCCATATTATCAA
Source organism: Nostoc sp. (assembly GCF_036917775.1). GTDB lineage: Bacteria > Cyanobacteriota > Cyanobacteriia > Cyanobacteriales > Nostocaceae > Nostoc. Next base: position 55,048 of record NZ_JBALEQ010000027.1, on the reverse strand, counting down.
ATAGAGGAAGATGACGCATCTTTGCGAGATTATTTTGTAGATTTGCAAAAAGCTCAAATACAGGCAGAATCACAGTTATTATTGAAGATAAAACCCGAACATTTTTACAGTCTGAAGTGGCAACAGGAAAGCAAAGAATATATTTATCTCAAGTATTTTGCTATTAAAACCTTAGAAAGTATAGGATATGAATTATCTAATATTGGCTGTGAGGTTGAGTTGACTTCTAGGGATGAGGAAACATCAGATGAAGATACATCAGATGAAGATGGAGAGTATCAAAGCGAAATTATAGAAGTCTATGTAAAAAATCAGGTGGTAGTTGAGATAGAAACTCTCAAATACCAAGAATTTCAGGACAATAATCTCTTTTTAGATCCCCTTAAAAGAGTTTTGAGAAAATCAAAAGTATGGCCAAATAAGCTAGAAAGTCTTTGGTTGGTAATTCCCGGTTTTGAGATTGCCCGCAATTATTACCAACTAAAAAAAGCTAAGGAAATATTAGAATATAAGTTATCTGGATATTATGGCGATCGCTTCCAGGTTGTAATCATGGCTCCTGATTATGAAAAACACCAATTAGTTCCAGTATCATTTGATTCTATTGAATATCCATCTTTTGAGTATGGGGTTAAAAAACCTAGTTTAGTACAAGCATATCCAGTTACTAACCGTGTTAAAGAATTTAAGCTTGACTTTAGCCAAGTAAAAGGTTTAACCGAAGAAAAAGAAAAACTAAATAAACTTCTCAAGTTGCAATCTAAGGGACACAAGGGTTCAATTGGTGGAATTCTTTTCTATGGATTACCTGGATGCGGTAAAACTCTACTGGCAAATGCTTTTGCTAATGAGTCTGGCAGATATTTCTTCAAATTCTCTCCTGCTGATATTGTCAGTGTTTGGATAGGTCAAAGTCAAAAAAATATTCGAGATATCTTTGCTCAAGCTAAGAAAAAAGCTCCTTCAGTTTTATTTATTGATGAGTTAGACAGTATTGGGTTTAATCGTAACGAAGACAACGCCCACACAGACCAAAAAGCAACTATTAATCAATTACTCATCGAACTAAATAATCTTCAAAATAGTGACGTAATTGTAATAGCTGCTACTAATTATTTGAGTGGTATAGATAGTGCGTTGAAACGTTCCGGTAGATTGGATTGGAAGATTCCTATCTTTCCACCGTCTCAAGTAGAAAGAATAGAGCTATTCATACACTACCTGTCAAAAATTGATATGAATCAGTTAGTTAACTTTGAAATGCTGGCAGAGAAAAGTATGAAGTTTACGTCATCAGATATCGAGTTAGTTTGTCGAGAAGTTAGAAATGCTATTCTTCTAGAAGAAATAAGTTCAGCTTTAACAACTTCAGATGTGATTACTTATATAAATAATCTGCAAGATGGTGGTTTAAGTCTTAACCAAGAACAAGTCAAGGAATTTATCGAAGAGTGTAAAAGAATGAGTGTAAAGAATCCTAAGCTAGAAACTCTGAAATTAGAATGGGCTTTGTATTAGCAATAGCTCAATAAAAATGGCGTAGGCGTAGCCCATCGTAGACATCGCTCTTTTGGTAGTGTTGGAAAAATAACTTTAGGAATATGCGATTTTTTACTAAAAAACTGCTACTAAGAAGCATCGGGGTTGTGGCGATCGCCTACATTTCAACTTGTCTATTTTTGTTTGTTCGGCAGCGTTATTTGATATTTAGCCCAACTCCACAAATATTAACGTTACCTAGTTCACCCGACTTTTTTCTTCCTTACAAAGATGTGCGTTTACCTATTACTGGCTCTAATGAATATATACATGGTTGGTGGATTCCAGCACCATTACCAAAAGAGAAAGTTTCTTTAATTCCAAATGAGCCTGTAAAAATTTTAAAATCACCTAAAACATTTTTATACTTTTGTGGTGCTGCTAATAATAAAGGTTACTACAATTATATAGGCAGACTTCAAGCAATGCGACAGTTGGGGTTTTCTATATTAGTGATTGACTACCGAGGTTATGGTAGTAGCAAAGGGAATTTTCCTAGTGAGTCTCAGCTTTATCAAGATAGTCAAATAGCCTGGAATTATTTAGTAAAAACACAACAAATACCTCCTAATAGAATTGTCATTTACGGCGAATCAATGGGGGGAGCAGTTGCTATAAATTTGGCAGTAAAACATCCAGAAGCTCGTGGATTAATTGTGCAAAGCTCATTTACATCAATGGCAGAGGAAATCAAATATAGAGATTGGTTACGGATGTTTCCCATCGAGTTGCTGCTAACACAAAAGTTTGATTCTATTTCTAAAGTTCGTTCTCTACGTCTTCCAGTTTTATTTATTCATGGAACTGATGACAGCATTGTTCCATCCTATATGAGTCAGCAGTTATATGATGCTGCTACTGAACCCAAACAACTTTTATTAATTCCAAAAGGAAAACATGTCCAAATTTATCAACCTGGAAGTAAATCGTATTTACAAGCAATTCAAAAGTTTATCCAAAAGGTAGAGTCTCAAGAGTAAGAAATAGGGCGATCGCTATTTCTTACACCCCCTACTAATGGCGATCGCATATAGTCTTGGTCATAGCCGATAAATATTGAGTAATAGTTCAGGCTATGCCCTATTAGAATATGACTATAGTCATGACTATGGTTATTATGAAATCAATTTCCAAAAGTAAACTCAAATCTCAACTTCTTGAGTTCTTACGACTTGTAGAGTCAGAGGGAGAAGAAATTGTAGTTACTGATCGCGGTAAGCCAGTCCTGAAAATTTCCAAATACGCGCAAACACCTTCAACAGACGAGTTATTTGGAGAAATGCGCGGTAAAGTGAAGTACTTTGAGGATTTAACTACACCAACAACTGAGGAATGGACAAGAAGTGATTTGGTAGAGGCAAAAAAGATTGCTTAGACTAAGTATTAATCCATCGCCCTAATTTGCTGATTAGCTTCATTCTGTGCCTTCATCATCGCCTGCTTTAATGGTTGTTGCCCCAACAAGGCGCTGACAAACTGGTTATCAAAGTTATTCACGATCGCACCTGGATATTTCCCCACCTGCCACGATGTAGCATAATCCACTCCCGCCACTAATGGCGATCGCAGTGCATCTTGGTCATAACCCAAATTCTTTGCCACTGATTTACGTGTTGGCAAAGCAAACCCTGTTCCTGTCCACTTCTGCATTCCTTCTTTACCCGTGAGATAAGAAATCAACTCCCAGGCTTCGGCTTTGTGCTGTGCAAGATTATTCATCACGTAAGCAACTGTAAAGACCATTGTGCCTTTTTTGTTATTAATCGTAGGCACTGGTGCGGTAGCAAACTCTACTTGGGGAAAGGTTTCAGTTAAATAAGGAATTGCCCAATTACCCTCAATCACCATTGCTACTTTACTCTGACCAAACATTTCACTACCTGAGTTTGTCCCGACATCAGATTTTTGGGCAGAGGAACGGTCTTTTTGATACTGGTTTACTACTAACTCTAAACCCTTTAAACCTGCTTCACTCGCAAAGGTAGCATAACCATTTTGATCGATGAGTTGCCCACCAAAGGCTTTAATTTTATAAGCCTGACGCGCCAATTCGGGAATTTCCCCAAATCCGTATTTGTTAAGTTTGCCTGTCAATTGTTTCGAGTAGTTACGTAATTCATCCCAAGTAGTCGGTGGATTACTCAACCCTGCGGCGGCGAATGCTTTTTTGTTATAAAACAGGGCAAGGGTGGAATAGTCTTTGGGAAGACCATAAATATGATTCTGATATTTGAAACTATCGAGTAGGGTATCTTCAAAATCTGTTAGGTCAAATTCGGGGGTAATGTAACTTTCTAACGGTTCTAAGACATTCTGACTCATCAAGAAAGGAGCTTCTAGCGCATCGAGATAAAAGACATCTGGTGCTGCTTCCCCAACTAAACGAGTTTTGATTACATCCATATATTGGTCGGAAATTACCTCATATTTGACCTTAATAGTTGGATGTTGTACCTCAAACTCTCGCAATACCTGTCTCAAGAGTTTTTGCTCAATAGGAGAACCTCCCCAACCACTAAGTTTGATACTAACTGCGGTAGATGCTAACGGTTTGCTTGGCAATTGTAGACTTTGACAAGCAATAATAGCGATCGCGATCGCCATTACCAATCCCAAAAAATTAAATAATCTTTGTTTGATCACTTGTACCTTCTGTTGTTAAGGAGTGATATTTACTTATCTAAAATTTTTGTTGAAAATTGCAAGCTAGAATAACGAAAACTTATTAAAAATGCTAATAAAAGCATACTGAGTTCTTCGACAACCGGATTTATGTCAGGATGCTTTACTCATAAACATACATTATGGATTTTGTTCAGGTTGAAACAACTACGCCACTGACTCTGGAAATTCCCCAGATTTCTTTACCACCAACAGCACTTTCTCCAACTTCTCGAATTCCCAAGGATGCGATTCGCACAAGTTTAAAAGCCTCCACTGCGGATTCTGTCTTAGCGGCGGTTTACTCTCTTGGAACTGGCGGGATTTTACTCAGCAATTTCTTGGTGGAATTGGGTGCTAGTCCAGTAGTATTTGGGATGCTTTGCTCTATCCCCATGTTGGTCAATCTGATTCAGCCGTTGGGTGCTTACTTGTCTGAACGTAGCACTAGCCGCTTTCAATATTCTCTTCGGACACACGGAATTGGTCGGCTGCTATGGCTGGCTCTAGTAATCGGTATTATAGGCGTAAGCTTGGGAGTTATTAATACTCACCAATTAGTGATATTAACACTTTTGATTGTCTTATTTAGCAATCTTTTGGGAGGACTAGGAACCGCATCGTGGCTAAGTTGGGTTGCAATGATAGTTCCCCGAAGATTGCGAGGCAGGTATTTTGGGACACGTAATAGTGCCGCTAACCTCACCAATTTGGTTTGCGTACCAATAGCTGGTCTAGCTGTATCACATTGGTATGGTGGAACTCTGCAAGGCTATGGGGTGGTTCTGCTGGTAAGTATTGTTTTGGGAATTGCGGGATTGGGGTGTCAGTATTTCCAAGTGGATATGAATCCCAGATCGCAAAATACTTATTATGGCAAGTTAACTCAAACAAGTGAGATTCAGCCAGAGGTTGCAAAAGATGAATCTTCTGAAGTATCTCAATCAGTTCATCCACCACAAAACCAGTTAACTAAGAGTGTTTGGAAAAACTCTAACTTTTTAAGATTTCTGCTGTATTTCAGCTTCTGGAATCTTGCTGTTAACCTCAGCAGTCCTTTTTTCAACCTCTATATGCTGGACACACTGGATTTAGATGTGAGTTACGTAACTATCTACAATAGCCTCCAGGCGGGGGCAACTTTGCTAATGCTGATTTTGTGGGGAAAATTAGCAGACAAGATAGGCAATCGTCCCATCCTCATCTGTATTGGAATTTTGGTTGCAGCTACACCACTACTATGGCTAGGAATTGGTGCTAATCGCTTTGATATTTGGTTGTGGCTACCTCTGTTACACATCTTGGCTGGAGGTACTTGGGCGGCGATTGATTTGTGTAGTAACAATATACAATTGGCGATCGCACCAATTAAAAATCAGTCTATCTATTTTGCGACAGCAGCTGCCGTTGCAGGAGGGAGTGGTGCTTTAGGCGCAACTATAGGCAGCTTCATCGTCCAATTTGCTCAGTTTGGAGGCTTGCTAGGGTTGTTTGCCCTCTCTAGTCTATTTCGACTAGCAGCACTTCTTCCACTCGTTTTTGTCAAAGAACCGGAGAGAGGATGAGGGAGTAGGGACAGGGGGCATGGGGGCAGGGGGACAAGGGGACAAGGGGACAAGGGGACAAGGTGACAAGGTGACAAGGTGACAAAAGTTTAGAACTTACAACAAGTCTTTCCCCTTGTCCCCAATTCTCCTTGTCCCCAAGTCCTCTTTCCCAGTCCCCAGTCCCCAGTGCCCAGTCCCCATATTCTATTCTGCGGCGGTAGAAGTTAAAGACATTGTTTCCCACAAAACCATGTGAGGTGGTGTTAGTACAGGCTGGTGTAGAGCAATCAGCTGGGCTAGGGTGGTCTTTAATTGAGTGCGGGGTACGATATCGTCAACAAAACCATGCTGGAGCAAATCTTCAGCAGTCTGAAAATTTTCGGGGAGTTTTTCTCGTAGGGTTTGCTCAATCACTCGCCGACCGGCAAAACCAATGGTTGCTTTGGGTTCTGCCAAAATGATATCGCCCAACATTGCAAAACTTGCGGTAACGCCGCCCGTTGTGGGATTGGTCAAAACTGGAATATATAATAGTCGTGCGTCTTTATGGCGCTGTAGGGCTGCGGAGATTTTCGCCATTTGCATTAGGGAAAGCATTCCTTCTTGCATTCTCGCGCCGCCGGAGGTGCAGATAATCACTACAGGATACCGTCGTTGAGTGGCTTGCTCAATCATCCGGGTGAGTTTTTCTCCCACAACCGAACCCATACTACCACCCATAAAACGGAAATCCATAACCCCAAGGGCAATGGGCAAACCATTGATTTGACCTAGGCCAGTGTTAACTGCGTCTATTAAGCCAATTTTATCTTGTGTTTCCCGCAGGCGATCGCTGTAGAGTTTGCGATCGCGAAATTCTAGCGGATCGGTTGGACGCAAATGCTCGTCTAGAGGTTTCCAGGTATTATTATCTATCAATTGGCGAATGCGCTCATCGCTATCTACACGATTATGATGACCACATTCGATACAAACCATTTGATTGGCTTTCAGGTCTTTTGTGTATGCCAATACGCCACACTTAGAACATTTGTGCCATAAGCCATCAGCAATTTCACGTTCTTGGCGCTCAAGGCTGGTAGATCCTGATTTCCGTCGATTTGCAAACCAATCAAATAGAGACTTTAAACCACGCGATTCTTCGTTGTTAGCCATTTTTTATTTTATTTTAAGTGGGTATGAGGTCGAAAACATATCAAACCGTATTGGGTTGTCCTTAGTCATGAGTCATTTTTTTACTAATGACTAATTACTACATCGTCAAACTACGCTTTTAAGCAATTCAGACCTTAATTTTCATCTTTGGTTGCCAGCTTAACGAAAATACTTATACCAATACAAGTCTCCTGCTCTTTATTTTCAGCAGACTTAATTATATTGACGTACTGACAAAGCGATGAGAATACCAACCTCCAAATAAGATGCTCTCCCTCTCCCACCCAAATCAATGATTCGTATTGCTAGGTTATGAACAATCAGCATCTGTTGCATAAGTTGTGCTTGCTAACGATTAATCGTCGTCAAGAGGGTAATACAAGTCACAAGCAGAATATTATCAAAATATGAAGGGGCGATGGGGTAATGTTGGTTACAGTCACGAATTATAAATTTTTCTTATGAAAGGGCATTCGATATGGGTTACTCCCCTTATCCCCTTTCTCTTCATACTCGCAACTGCAATTCAAGACGCTGGAAAAAATAACCGCAGATAGGTAGACAAAATTGCTTCGCCGCTAAACAGGGTAATCAGAGATCCTAAAGCGAGAAAAGGGCCAAAAGGCATTTTTTGTCCTAACCTGTGTGTCGATGTCTCTTCATTAGTGGCTTCTTTACTAGACGCTGTGCGTAGCTTGCTTCGATCTAGGAGTATCCGTTTACGCATAATAATACCACTGCCAATTAAGGCTCCCAGCGCACAGGCAATAAAACTAGCTAAGAGCAAATATTTCCAGCCTAACCAGGCTCCCATCATGGCTGCTAACTTGGCATCACCTGCGCCCATTGCAGTTTTCCCAAAGGCAATTGAACCCAATAGGGCGATCGCATCAAATAGCCATAACCCCAAGACTGCACCAACTATGGCCATCATAAGGTGATTTACCAATGCGACAGAACTTCCTTCTGGTAGATAACCGACCACCATTTGGAATAAAATTCCTGCCACTAAACCCGACTGAGTAAGTGGATTAGGTAAGGTCATTGTATCCAGGTCAATCAGCGATAGTGCCAATAACCAACTACAAAAAGCCCAATAGCCCATTGTGAGAATCGAGACTTGAAATACTAAAAAAACCGCTAAAAAAATTATGCCCGTCACCCCTTCTACCACAGGATAACGGACAGAAATTTTGCTTTTGCAATATCGACACCGCCCTTTTAATGAAATCCAGCCAAATACTGGTACATTGTCGTAAGCTTTTAGCTGGTTTAAGCATTTAGGACAACGAGAAGGCGGCCAAAGAATTGACAACCCAGCAGGTAGCCGATAAACAATAACGTTGAGAAAACTGCCAATAGATGCACCCAAAGCAAAGACCATTACACTCGCTGAAATAGCGAACAAAATGTCCATACAGTCATTAGTCCTTTGTCATTTGTCCTGTGTCATTTGTGCTTTGTCATTTGTGCTTTGTCAATAACTAATGCTTCTCTGCGAGACGCTAAGAACGGCTTCGCGGTAGTTGAGCGCAGTCGAAACTCAGTACAAGTGACTAATGACCAATGACTAATGACTAATGACTAATGACCAATGACTAATAGATGTGTGATTCAATTTGACTTAAGGGTACAAAACACTCTTGAGGTAAAAGAACTGGTTGGTTAGTAAAAATAACCTTACCTCGATGATTAACACGATTAATTGCTACACCGGAAGGTTGCCCAGCGATTTCGGGATGAACTTCACAGTGAGTATAGTATATCTGCCCAGCAGCTCTGATTACAGCAGGATCAATCAAAGGCGATTGGTTCTTTGGGGCGGTGAAATTTACTGGATTCTGTCGTAATGCGTACACTATCGACTGTTATTTGATTGCTAGATTTCCCTTTAGTCTACCCGAAACTTATAGCAAAGGTTGCCAAATTGCCCAAGTTGCTCTGCAAAATTATTTTTGTTCAAGAGCCTTGATGAGTGAGTCTCCCATAGCACGGCAACCCAGGAGGTTTTTTCCTGGAGAAATTATATCCCCGGTGCGATCGCCTTGTTCTAAAACTTGCAATACGGCTTGTTCTATGTGATCTGCCGCTTTTGGTTGATCTAAGGCGTAGCGTAGCATCATCGCCGCACTCAAAACCTGTGCTAGAGGATTGGCTTTATCCTGTCCAGCAATATCTGGGGCGGAACCATGAACTGGTTCAAACACACCAGGCCCAGAAGCGCCCAAACTGGCTGAGGGTAACATCCCAATACTACCGGTAAGCATGGCAGCAGCATCAGAGAGAATATCGCCAAACAAATTGCCTGTGACTATAGTATCGAACTGTTTCGGAGCGCGTACCAACTGCATAGCAGCATTATCTACATATAAATGAGAGAGTTCGATATCTGGGTACTCCTCAGAAAGTTGGGTGATGCGATCGCGCCACAACTGAGATACTTCTAATACGTTGGCTTTATCCACCGAACAAAGTTTTCCACCGCGTTTTTTTGCCGCTTCAAACGCCACCCGCCCAATACGTTCAATTTCCGATTCAGTGTAAACCATTGTATTTACACCGCGTTTCTCACCGGTTTCTGTAGCAAAAATCCCTTTAGGTTTACCGAAATAAATCCCACCAGTGAGTTCGCGCACAACCATAATATCCACGCCTTCCACAACTTCGCGTTTCAAAGTCGAGGCATCAATTAGCTGGGGCAAAATTTTCGCTGGGCGCAAATTGGCAAATAATCCCAAACCTGCGCGTAGCCCTAACAAACCTGCTTCTGGGCGTAAATTGGATGGCAAAGAATCCCACTTATAACCACCAATGGCTGCGAGTAATACAGCATCACTGTTACGACAAGTTTCTAGAGTGGCAGATGGTAGAGGTTCGCCAGTAGCATCAATTGCTGCACCACCGATAAGTGCTTCTTGGAATTCAAACTTCAGATCAAATTGCTTCCCTACGACTTTCAGCACATCTACCGCCACTGCCATAATTTCAGGGCCAATGCCATCGCCGGGGAGTAGAGTAATGCGGTAGTTCTGGGTCATAGCTGGTTATTACTAGGTAAATGCTTGCAGATTAAATATCATACCCAGCAAAATGTACCGATGGAGTTTTTAATTTATTTGGGTGTAGCTCTAACGTAATCATCTGGCATTGGATGAAACTACCAAAAAAGTCCTATATCCCTAGTTGAGCGGATCGAAACGCTGCAAGATGAGAGCTATAAATACCACTGGCAAACCTACACCCATACAAATGAGAGCTTGAATAAATGTTAAAGGTGTGGTGTCAAACACTTGATTCATCATGCTCCACTGACTGAACAGACATTGTAAAATCACCACAACCACAATTCCGATCGCAGGTGCATAGGCTACGGGTGTGCGTTTACTTTGGATTCTCACAGCTAGAGATGGTAAAAACTGGCTAATGCTTAACAGGTAAAAGACTTCTGCTGCCACCAGCCCATTAATTGCCATCGTTCGCGCCAATGGCTCATTACCTGTAGTTTGCAGTATCCATTGAAACATCCCAAAAATTACCAGCCAATTGAAGACGGAAATTGCGATGATGCGCTGGAGCAATCCACCCGATAAAAGTCTTTCTCTGGGGTTGCGCGGTGGTTGTTGCATCACCTGTCCAGATTTTGGCTCAAAGGCAAGGGGAGCAATCAACGCTACGGAACTGACCATGTTGAGCCAGAGAATTTGGATTGGTAAAATGGGAAGCACAGTTGCCAAAAGAATGGCAATCAAAATGGTCATAGATTCGCCAACGTTAATCGGCAGCAAAAAGGCGATCGCTTTTCGTAAGTTGCGATAAACCCCGCGCCCTTCCTCCACAGCAGCTTCTATTGAGGCAAAGTTATCGTCAGTTAGAAGCATATCCGCCGATTCTTTGGCAACCTCTGCCCCGGCTATACCCATTGCTACACCAATATCTGCTTGCTTGAGAGCGGGAGCATCATTAACACCATCTCCAGTCATGGCAACAATTTCACCCTGAGACTGCAACGCTTTCACCAAATGCAACTTTTGTTCTGGGGCAACTCGCGCAAATACCATACCTTGTTCAGCCGCTTGGGCGAATTCTTTTTCATCCATCTGAGCTAATTGCCGTCCGGTGAAAACTTGTGCTTCAGTCGAGCAAATTCCCATTTGACGGGCGATCGCAGCTGCTGTTAGTGCATGGTCGCCTGTAATCATTTTTACCTGAATTCCAGCAGATTGACAGGCTTTCACTGCGGCGATCGCTTCCTCACGGGGCGGATCGATTATGCCTTGAAGTCCCAGAAACACCAGTCCTTGATCGATATCATTGCGATCAAAGGATCGCTTAGTGGCAACTTCTTTGCTGGCAAAAGCTAGCACTCGTAACCCTTGGTTTGCCATGCCAGCAACTTCCTCTTCCACTGCGGCAGGATTGAGCGCAACCTGTTGTCCTTGAGCATCGAACATATGATCGCATCGTTGGAGAATTGCCTCTACAGAACCTTTGAGATAAATGACATTGAGCGATCGCTTTGCATCTAATTCATGCAAAGTCGCCATGTATTGGAATTGGGACTCAAAGGGAATGGTGTCTATTCTAGGTAATTCTTGCTCTAGATTGGCTTGCGTCAATCCCACTTTATTGGCAGCCGTAATCAATGCTCCCTCGGTTGGGGTTCCTACTAAGTCCCATTGTCCATCTCCCCATTCGATATGAGAATCATTGCAGAGCAATCCTGCTTCCAGGGATTCCCAAAGAGCAAGATGTCCATCTGCATTGAAATTAACAGGTTGTTGATTGATCAGGATTTCACCATCTGGAGCATAACCAATACCGCTAACGGTGTAATGTTGTCCACCCGCATAAATCTTTTGAACCGTCATCTGATTCTCAGTTAACGTCCCAGTTTTGTCAGAACAAATAACAGTGGTACTTCCCAAGGTTTCCACAGCAGGTAGCTTGCGAATAATCGCCTTACGTCGTGCCATTCGGGAAACTCCGATCGCCAAAGTGACGGTAACAATCGCAGGTAATCCTTCGGGAATCGCGCTGACTACCAGAGCCACACTCGCTTTGAAAACATCAATCCAAGATTCGCCTTGTCCTAATCCGATTGCAAATGTCAGGGCAGCCAAACCTAAAATGACATACAACAAGCTTTTGCTAAATTTGTCAATATTTCGCGTCAGTGGTGTTTTCAGATTTGTGCTGCTTTCAATTAACTGCGAAATGCGACCGGTTTCTGTGGCATCTGCGATCGCTACTACAATCCCTTCTGCCTGTCCAAAACTGACGAAACTTCCGGCATAAACCATATTGCTCCGTTCGGCTAAAGGTGTTTCGATAGGCACTGATGCCGTTTCTTTCTCCACCGGAACGGATTCGCCTGTTAAGGCAGACTCATCAACTTGCAACCCATGCACACTTAATAGCCGCAGATCGGCGGGTACTTTATCCCCAGATGCCAGCAATACCAAATCACCCAAAACAAGTTCAGTCGAAGCTAGACGGGTTTTTTGACCATCACGAATCAAAGTTGCTTCGGTAGTGACAGCTTTGGATAAAGCTGCGATCGCACCTTCTGCTTTCGATTCTTGAATGTAGCCAATAATGACATTAATTAGGGTGACACCAAAAATTACTCCCGCATCTAGCCAATCTCGCAGCAGCAGCGTCACCACTCCCGCCGTCAGCAAAATATATAGTAGTGGTTGATTAAATTGCTCTAAAAATCGTAGCCAAAAACTTTTTCCACTTTTAGCAGTCAGTTGATTTGCACCCATCTGCTGGTGTCGTTTGGTAGCTTCTTCATGGGTCAAACCTGCTTCGGGATGGCTGGCTAAGGTTTGTACAACCTTTTGTTCGCTCAGAGTATGCCATTCATAGTTGAGTAAATCTTCTGTTGTCTGGGCAAAAGTATTTGTAGCGATCGTATCTGCTGTCATTTTCGTCTCCAAAAAATAATTAGTAATTAACAGATTTAATCTAGATTTATCTGTTTGAATCTGTATCTTTTTTTTTGAAATTGGTGTTATTACGAGAATCTTTTGCTAAGTTCATAAATCTGCCATTCCTGCACACCCCAGTCACGGAGAATCGATTCTGCTTGCCAGATTTCATCTGTTGTTCCCTCTACCTTCACCAAAAATTTTTCTTGACAGGTGCTTGGCTCACAGAGTCTAGCTTGCCTTTCGGGAGCAAACCAACCTTGAAATGCACCATAAACACTGCCAAAAATTGCACTCGCTCCACCCGCCAGCAGTGTACCCACCACAGATTCAACCGCTAATGCCGGGCCAAAACCGGGAATAATTAATACGCCAAGTCCAGCTGTTAGTGCCAGTAAGCCTCCGGTTGTTCCTCCTGTAATTGCACCTGCTTTAGCACCTTCGATAGGAGTGATGAGATGTTTATCCGTTTTAGTATCCTCGTGCAACTTTTCGTCTTCAGAGTCTAAAGTGAACACAGAAATTTTCTGCATGGGAAAGTCAATCGCTCTGAGTTCATCAAGCACCTGTGTTACTGCCTGACGGGTAGAAATGACACCGATTGCATTTTTAACTGGACTGAAATTCATCACAACATCTCCTATAAAAATCAGTAAGTTTAAAACGAAGCTTTATTAATTTCCAAATAGGAAAAAACTATAGTTTTCTAGTGTGAGTTGGAACCGTATTAGTTTAAATATTCGTTTGAAACCTCAGTTAGATTAGTTTCGTTTATCCGCTTTTTTCTAGGATTGCTGATGAATGTGAATGAAAAGTGAATAAATCGTTTATCCTACTTAATTTCACTTTTAAATCACATTTGTTCCTCAAGCTAAAAGACAACAAATGTGAATGAAATAATTGATTATTGGAGTTGGATATGAGCTTTAAGAAGATTTTGGTGGCGGTTGATGACTCACCTGCGGCTGCAACAGTGTTTGCAAAAGCGCTGGAGTTAGCCCAAAAAGATGCTGCTCAGTTAATGATTGGTCACAGCATTGAGCTAGCAAATTCTAGTCAACTCACTGTAAATTTAGTAGACCTGGAAATAGAAACACAACAGGCACAAAGTTTACTCCAGTTGTACTATCAGAAAGCGAAAATACTAGGCATTATGGCAGAATCCAGTTATCAAACAGGAGATCCTGGGACTAACATCTGTGATTTAGCCCGGAGTTGGGGAGCAGATTTGATTGTGCTTGGTCGTAGAGGACTTAAAGGATTTGCCGAACTTTTAGCAGAAAGTGTGAGCAATCACGTAGTTCATCACGCTCCATGTTCCGTCCTGGTTGTTCAAGGTCAGTAGTTTTTTCAGAACCATACGTGTCAACTTAACGTGAAACCCTTGTAATGAAGTGATATTCAGTTCTCTGCCTTCCTATCACCATTCGCATTACCCCACCCTAACCTTCCCCTTGTCAAGGCTACGGTGTACACACAAGTCTGAAGTTGTTCAAGAATCTGGGTTTTACCCCACCTTAACCACTGCTTGAATTCAATGAACAATACCTCCAATTCAATAAACGGCCACCCGAATTCAATAAACAACTACCCGAATTCAATAAATGACCACCCGAATTCAATAAACAACCACCCAAATTCAATAAACGACCACCCGAATTCAATAAATGACCACCTGAAATCAATAAATGACTACCTGAAATCAATAAATGACCACCTGAATTCAATATATTTATTGCATAAATTCTCAAAACCTTACCTGAAACCTGATTTACTAAGGTTTTAGCTTTAGTTTTACCCCACCCTAACCATCAGTGCGATTAAGTAGGTAATGTTTGGGATTTAAGAAGAAATTCGACTTGTGTGTACACGGTAGCTGCTTCCCCTACTTTATCTACTTACTTTCACCCGTAATGTTTGGTTTAGTCGATTACTAGGACTAAAATACATGGGGTTATTTTTAGCAGGAATAACCGTTTTAATTTTGGTTTTCCTATCAACTCATACTCATGAAAATCTACACTGAAATTGAAATTCAGGCATCCGATGAACAAATCTGGAACCTACTCACTGATTTTGCCAGTTTTCCACATTGGAATCTGTTTATTCGTCAAATTAGTGGTTCGCTGAGTGAAGGGGCACAGCTAACCGTTCACTTTCAGCCTCCAGGTAGAGATATCGTGACCTTTCGACCTACGGTGATTACGGTAGAACCTAATCGCAAACTGCGCTGGTTATGGCACTTTTTCATACCAGGGTTATTTGACGTTGAACATAGCTTTATCATTGAACCGTTAGCAAGCGATGTCTACGACGGGCTACGCCTACGCGTTCGCTTCATTCAGCAAGAATCTTTCCAGGGTTTACTAGTACCTCTGTTGGCTCGTCGATTAAATATCGACGTTCGCCAAGGGTTTGAAGCCATGAACCAAGCATTGAAAACCAAGGCAGAACGCATTGAACTAGGGACTGGGGATTGGGGACTAGGGATTGGGGACTCTTAAGATTTCGGATCAATATTAGTCCACAACCTCATAGCGCACTAACTTTCTAACATCCTGACGGGGTAGACCTAATTCTTGGGCAATTGTCGCTTCTATTTGGCTGAATTCTATTGTTGGAAGTTCTAATTCCAACCGCTTCAGGATGGGGTCTGCTGTTTCCACTTCTACTTGAGTAATTCTCTTGGTTCGGTTGACGGCAGCGTTAATGAGCAAGACATTGACTGCTACCCGTGCTTCAAGCTGAGTATCTGACTGAAGTTTTTTCTCGGTGGAGTAGGGTTGGCTTAACTCTTGAGCAGCTAGGAAATTACAGCCAAGCCAAAACACAACCGCTACTAGTGGTAAAGGCAACCAAAACTCTAATCCCAGCCCTTGCAGCCAACGTTTACTAATACGCCACACACTACACCTGCTTCTGATTTTGCTAGGTCACACTTCATGTATATCCTAATGGGGTAGACAATCCTCTGAAATCTTACTGATGAAAGACGTTGAGATTGCTTTAATGGATTATTCTAAACAAGCACAAGTGTATAAAGGTGATGAAAATCTTACTGGTAGAGGATGATCCAAAGCAATTAATGCCGCTGCAAATGGTTCTCTCTCAGGCGGGACACAGCGTCGATGGTGTCAAGGATGGTGAAACTGCTCAATGGCTTTTGGCTGAAAAAGAATATGACCTACTAATTTTGGATTGGATGTTACCTCGAATTAGTGGAGTGAGTTTGTGTCAACAGTATCGGGCGGCGGGAAAAACCGCTCCCGTATTAATGATTACCGCAAAAGATACCACACCCGATAAAGTCATAGGATTAGATGCTGGAGCTGATGATTACCTGGTAAAACCAATTGATATCGTAGAGTTCATGGCACGGGTGCGGGCATTGAGGAGGCGATCGCCCCTCTGGCAAGGAGACACCCTCTGCTTGGCAGACCTCGAACTTCATCTCGATAGACTAATTTTGGAGCGACAAGGAGCGATCGTATCCCTTTCTAGCCAAGAATTTCAGTTGCTAGAGTACTTCATGCGTCATCCTAAACAAGTCCTGACTCGCAACCAGATTGAGCAAGCTGTATGGGAGTGGGGTAATGAGCCAGAAAGCAATTCAATCACCGTTCTAGTTCGTAAACTTCGCCAACGTTTGCAAACATTAGCAGCAGCCGATTGGATTGAAACTGTTTACGGTATGGGCTATCGCCTCAACCCTCCAGAACGAATGGCACTAAGATAAGCGCAGACCCGTGATTTAACTGGCTTTTGAGTGTGGGGAGTGTGGGGAGTGTGGGGAGCCAGATTTCTTCCTCATCCTCCCACACCTCCCTCAGACAAAGGTTTCAGGTTTTCTTAGTGCCATTCCCTCCAGAACCATCTTGAAGCTTGATAATGGCTAAGACAAAGACTAGATAGTAGTGTAGTTCAATTACTTAAAAACTCTTGTAATTACGTTAGCGTAGCGGTAGCGAGTCTGCGAGCGTCATTACGAATTACGAATTAGCATAAGTTGTGTTTAACCGCAGTCGTCGTAATTTAGCTCGTTGGTTTACCCTTTCAATGGGGTGCATTCTGATTCTCTTTGCTGGAGTCATTTACAATCTTGAGGTAAAAGACAAGCTCAAAGCATTAGATCAACTTCTTTATAAAAGAGCAGAGCTAATGGCAGCCAGTTCGCAATATCGGCTTTTTCAAGGACAAAAACAAGTCGATCTGAGCAATATACCGCTATTGGGTAGTGGTTCTCACCCTGCTGATATTGAACTGGTGTATGTTCGCTGGTATGACCCCAATGGCAAAATCAATCGGTTTTTTGGTACTCCACCTCCAGAAAAGTTGGGAATAGCATCTGAGTTTCTTACGATTAAATCCGTTGACCAGTTTACAGGTGAGACGCTTTGGCTTCGTCAAGTCACCCTACCTGTTCAAGGAGGAAATTCGGTCATTGGTTATCTGCAAGTTGCTATCCCTCTGACAGAAACTCAAAACGATCTCAGAGAATTTCAGTTAATGTTGACCCTGGCTGTACCTATAGCACTGGGGTTAATTGGACTTACAGGTTGGGTACTTGGCGGCATAGCTATGCAACCCGTTCAGCAAGCTTATAACCAACTCCAACGCTTTACATCAGATGCTTCTCATGAGTTGCGATCGCCCCTTTCTGCGATTTTGACCAATGCCCAAGTTGGGTTACTAATGGCAGCAGACCATCCCCAAATCCATCCCTCAGTGGAGAACATCATCGATAGCGCCAAGTCGATGAGTACCTTGGTTAATAACCTACTGCTGTTGGCTCGGCATCAAGGAAAATTAACTCCCGAATCTCTCAAAAAGGTTAATCTTAATAGCTTGCTAGAGAATTTAGTTATTTATTACAATACTCAAGCTGCAAAAACGTCGCTCAAGTTGATCAGCCATTTACCAGAACAACCTATTGAGTTGTGGGCTGACCCCGATTTGCTGCGGTTAGCTGTGGAAAACTTGCTCAACAACGCCTGTAATTACACTCCATCTGGTGGAACTGTCTGGTTACGGTTAGAACCTCACCCAGATCGGGCAGTAATTCAGGTTATTGATACTGGAATTGGAATTCCAGAGGCAGATGTACCTTACATTTTCGATCGCTTTTACCGAGTTGATACAGAACGTGCCAGAGAAAGCGGCGGATTTGGGTTGGGATTGGCGATCGCTCAACAAATTGTTCAGGCTCACGGCGGTAACATTCATGTGATGAGCAATGAGGGTAAAGGCTCTACTTTCCAGATAAAGTTACCGCTTATGAGCCATTCCTAAATTGACTAAAGAACTTGTCTCTGCGGGTATGGCACGATTTATGCAGAAATTTGAGAGAGAGAGCAAAGATTGATACACCAGGCAGGGATTAAATCTTGGAAAATCCCAGTATCAATGACATCTTTGCTTGAATTGAGGAGTGAAAAAACAGCAATAAGCCAAAAAGTAGATAATCCCACAAGAAAACATTTATATTTGCCCAAAACTGTTCAGACATCTTCCGAAAACAGTTTGCTATCTGCTGCATATTACAGCAAAAATTAAAAAAAAAGTATTGATATATCTTTTTGATTTAATTTCTTGTATGTTGATTGTGTTTAACAATTTACAGACAAAAAATTATGGATTTCAAACAAATTAGCCTAGTTGCTAGTCAACTTTTAACTCTGTTTGGACTGAAAATTTTAGGTGCGATCGCTCTGTGGCTGATTGCTCAACGCTTGATTGATTTTGCATTGAAGCTAGCGCGACGTGCTTTCCGAAGCCAAAACGTTGATCCAACACTGATTAACTATCTTCTGAATATTATTGGTGTTACCTTAAGAATTGTTCTAGTTGTAGCAATTCTTGGCTTCTTTGGGGTTGAAACAACTTCCTTTGCGGCATTACTAGCAGGAGCCGGCATTGCAATTGGTGCAGCATGGGGGGGATTATTGGCCAACTTTGCCGCCGGAGCATTTTTAATCGTTTTTCGACCATTCAAAGTTGGTGATTTCATCACCACAGCAGGTGTCACAGGCACTGTTACAGAGCTTGGGCTGTTCACAACTAGTATTAATACACCTGATAACGTATTGACGATTGTTGCCAATAATAAAATCTTTGCTGACAATATCCAGAATTATTCTGCCAATCCTTACCGCCGGGTTGATCTAGTAGCTCAACTCCATCATGATGTGAAACATAATGAAGCGATCGCACTTTTAAAAGCGAAAATTAGCCAAATTCCTAATGTCCTCCAAAATCCAGCGCCGGATGTAGAAATTCAGGATTTCAACTTTGCAGGGCCTGTACTAGCAGTACGTCCTTATTGCAATAATGATCATTACTGGCAAGTTTACTTCGACACTAATAAAGCTATCCGTGAAACCTTTAGTGAAGCTGGATATCCAGTTCCCGAATACCGTTATGCAGTTAGCGGTTCATCTGGTAATGGAATTAATAACGTCATTCCACCACTATCTGAAATAACTTGATAGTAGAGCAAAAAGTCAAGCTTTGATTTGCAAAGTTTCTTAAATAGCAGAATAAGAATTAATAAGTAGTTAAGGCATAAACCTTACCTACTTTTTTATGTAGCCAATTTTCTGAAAGTCAGTTTCAATTTCTGAAACAAGGCTGACAGAAGTTGTAGAAAGAGGTTACGTTAAGTGTTAATCACAAGCCGCACCCCCAGCAGCGATGGTAAAAGAATTAGCAATTTGCACCCGTGGACTAACTAAGCAATTTGACAGGCACGTTGCTGTTAATGATGTGGATTTAGAAATCCAGGCGGGGGAAGTATATGGACTGATTGGGCCCAATGGCGCGGGTAAAACAACTCTCATCCGAATGTTGGCAACTGCTGAAGAACCAACTACGGGTGAGATTTATATTAATGGCGATCGCCTACTCCGTGACAAGAGTAATCCCAAACTGAAGCGTCGTCTAGGCTACTTACCCGATGACTACCCGTTATATGAAGATTTGACAGTCTGGGATTACCTAGATTATTTTGCGCGTCTCTATCGTTTACGAGAACCACGCCGCACTCAACGCTTGCATGAAGTTTTAGAACTCATCCAACTTGGAAATAAACGTAACAGTCAGATTTCTACTCTCTCGCGGGGGATGAAACAGCGCTTAAGTTTAGCGCGAACCATTATCCACGAACCGATTTTACTACTACTAGATGAGCCTGTTTCTGGGCTTGACCCCATCGCCAGGATGCACTTCCGCGAAATCATTAAAGCTTTGCAAGAAGCTGGGATGACTGTAATCATTTCTTCCCACGTTCTCAGTGATTTAGCAGAACTGTGTACTTCTGTGGGAATTATGGAACTTGGCTTCTTGGTAGAAAGTACTTCCCTACAGCAACTTTATCAACGTCTTTCGCACCAGCAAATTGTGATATCGACTCTGGGGAACCTGGAGACACTTTTAAGGGAATTGAAACATCATCATTTAGTAGAAGAGTGGGAGGTTATATCAGAAAAAAATAGCGTGCGGGTGAATTTTTCGGGTAAAGAAGAAGATAGTGCTGAGTTGTTGCGATCGCTCATCAAAGCAGATATTCCTCTGACTGATTTTCACTGTACACAAGAAGACTTAGAAACTATTTTCTTAAAATTAGGTCACAAACAAGCATCTTAATTTGCCAACAAATATAACTCCCCATTTTTGGAGAATTTTTCTTATGATGCCCAATTTTATAGACAAAATCGGCGATTGGAATCCGCAACTATTGCGGGAACTCAAAGGAAGGCTGAAATTTTTTAATGTGGCGATCGCAGTTGCAACATCCTTACTTCTACAACTGGTAGTTTTTTTATATCAATTACGCGAGTTTCCTGACGATCAATACTCACTAACAAACACATACTGTCGTTTAAGTCAAGTATATCAACGGCAACAAAACCAGATTTACCAGCAATCAGATCAATATCAAATTCCTAACTTAAGTGATTTACTCACAAAGAATATTTGTCCCCAAAATCAAATTGATTGGCAATTGTGGTGGCGAGATCATTGGGAATATATATTCTTGACTTTGAGTGTAATTTTTGTATTTACACTATTAGTTGCAGGAACTTATTTATTAATCAACGATTTAGCCAAAGAAGAAAGTCGCGGTACATTGAATTTCATCCGTCTTAGCCCCCAATCAGAAACTAGTATATTAACTGGTAAATTACTAGGAGTACCGAGTTTAGTTTATCTCGTCATCTTAGTTGCAGTTCCTTTACATCTGTTGGCTGGGCGTTCTGCTGAAATTGCCTTTAGTTACATTTTGAGTTACTACGCCATTCTTGTTGCTAGCTGTATTTTCTTTTACAATTCCGCATTGCTATTTGGTTTAATTAGTCGTTTATTTAGCGGTTTTCAGCCTTGGTTAGGTAGCGGTGCAGTATTGCTTTTCTTGTTCACAGTAATGGGGTTTGCATCATCGTCTTCTAGCAACATTTTAAATAACTCAACTGCTTGGATCAGGCTTTTCTCTCCTTGGGATACAATAAATTATCTGTTTCCTAACTTGTTACGTGTATACAATGGTTCTCAACTGAAAAACCTAGAGTTTTTCTATTTACCATTAGGGACAAATGTTGTTAGTATTGTTGGTTTTCATTTATTAAATTTGGGATTGTGCAGTTACGGAATCTTACAAGCTCTGAAACGTTCCTTCCGTAATCCTCAAGCCTCAATTATTAGCAAGGGACAAAGTTATGTATTAGTAGCTTTTTGTCAGGTAATGATGTGGGGCTTTACCTTACAATCTTGGAATAATTCTGACTTTGATGAACAGGTTGGGCAAAATTTAGTTTTTCTGGCAATATACAATTTGGGCTTACTTTTGAGTTTGATTGCCATTCTTTCCCCTCATCGTCAAGATGTACAAGATTGGGCAAGATATCGACATCAAGAAGCTTCTAGCCGCAAGAGTGTTTGGCGGGATCTAATTTGGGCAGAAAAAAGCCCTGCACTTGTAGCGATCGCTATTAATCTGGCAATTGTGACTATCCCTTTGCTAGTCTGGGTTTCAATTACATCTGTTTTCGATACAGAGCATAGTGAGAATTTTGACAGGTTGAAAGTACTTTCATCTGTAGCTTTGTCTATTAGCATCATCATGATTTACGCTACTATTGCCCAATTGATACTTTTACTGAAAACTCCCAAACGTTCTTTCTGGGCAATAGGTACTATAGGTACGGTAACGTTCTTACCACCGATGATTCTAGAATTTCTTGGTATGTCCGCGTGGAAACATCCTACTGTATGGCTGTTTTCACCCTTTCCGTGGTCAGCAATCCAATATTCTGGGGCGACAACAATTTTTATGGCATTCCTGGCTCAGTTGAGTGTTTTGGCATTGTTAAATTTCCAGTTGACAAAGCAGGTAAGATTAGCAGGTGAATCTGCTACGAAAGCATTGTTAGCCGGACGCTAGGGTAAAACTTTATACATGAGAACCCCGATTTCTGTGAGAAGTCGGGGTTCTTGTATTAAGGTTAAACTTTTAATTAGCACGAGTATAGTAATAACCTGACAATCATGCTAAATCTGCCGACTCAAGACCTACGCCATACAGCCATCCAGTTTTTAGAGCAAAGTCCCTTACAACGTCTACAAATTCTTAAGCAACTGGGAATTGGTCGTTATGAGTTTTTAACTAAAATCCGCCTAAATGAAGCAAATATCACCTGTATGATGCGGTTTTTTAAATATCCAAGTCAGCTAAAATTTCCAAATCTAATCGGAGCAGATTTATCTGGCTTAATTTTAGATGATGTAAACTTCATCCGAGGAAATTTGTCTGGAGCAAATCTACAAGGTAGTAGTTTAGTCAATGCAGACCTTTTATTTGCAAATTTAATGAAAGCCGATTTAAGAAATGCAGATTTGCAAGGTGCAACTTTGGATGAGACGATTTGGTTAGAGGCTCTAGTTGATAAGTGTCACCTGGGTCTAGGTACTGGTTTAACTCTGCTACAACGTCAAGATTTACAACTGCGCGGGGCTAGATTTAACTCTTGAAAAGACGTTAATTGAAACACAAAAAACTATAAGATTATTGGATCGAGATTGGTCTGGATAAGTTGATGAATATTAAGTTGCCCCAAAAATTGATGCTGCTAGGTTCAGGAGAACTAGGGAAAGAATTGGCGATCGCGGCTCAACGTCTTGGCAATTATGTGATTGCCGTTGACCGCTATCCCAATGCTCCCGCTATGCAAGTGGCTGATGCCTCTGAAGTGATTTCTATGCTCAGTGCTGATGATTTAGAAGCTGTAGTGACAAAACATCAGCCAAATATTATCATACCAGAAATTGAAGCTATTAGAACAGAAAAACTGATCGAATTTGAGCAGCGAGGGATTACAGTTATACCAACTGCGGCTGCCACCAACTATACAATGAACCGCGATAGAATTAGGGAACTGGCGCATCAACAATTGGGCATTAGAACGGCTAAATATGGTTATGCAACAACCCTAGAAGAATTGATTACAATTTCTGATGAAATTGGGTTTAGTAATGTTGTTAAACCTGTGATGTCATCCTCTGGTAAAGGTCAGTCTGTAGTGCAGGATAAGAGTGAAGTTGAGAAAGCATGGAATTATGCGATCGCAAATTCTAGAGGAGACAGTCAAAAGGTAATTGTAGAAGAATTTATTAATTTTGAAATCGAGATAACATTACTAACAATTAAACAGTGGAATGCACCGACTATTTTCTGTCCTCCAATTGGTCATCGCCAAGAACGAGGAGATTATCAAGAATCGTGGCAACCCGCACTAATTTCTGAAGATAAGATATTAGAATCTCAAGAAATAGCAAGAAAAGTTACTGATGCTTTAGGAGGAGCCGGAATTTTTGGCGTTGAATTTTTCATTACTAAAGATGAAGTGATTTTTTCCGAACTTTCTCCCAGACCGCACGATACGGGAATGGTGACATTAATCTCACAAAATCTCAATGAATTTGAACTACATCTAAGAGCAATTTTAGGTTTGCCAATTCCTCATATAGAACAGTTAGGAGCCTCAGCTAGTGCGGTAATTTTAGCTTCCGAAAAATCTGATTCTATTGGTTTTACAGGCGTAGCCGATGCTTTGTCAGAAAAAGATGTCGATATTAGATTATTTGGTAAACCTAATGCTCATCCATATCGACGAATGGGAGTAGCTTTAGCCAAGGGTCTGAATATCGAAGAGGCTAGGGAAAAAGCTACTAAAGCCGCAAGTAAAATCACAATTATTTAATCAAAAGCTGATGAGTGCCTAAATCAAAGGTGATGCTCTGTTTCCGAAGCTAGTTCCGACGCAATGACAAATGACAAATGACAAAGGACTATAATTATGCGAATTGCTCGTAACATTACAGAACTTGTTGGTCGTACACCCCTAGTTCAGTTGAACCGCATTCCTCAAACAGAAGGATGTGTTGCGGAAATTGTGGTGAAACTAGAAAGTCTCAACCCATCGGCATCAGTCAAAGACCGGATTGGGGTGAGTATGATTAACGCCGCCGAAGAGGAGGGACTGATTACTCCTGAGAAGACAATATTAGTAGAACCCACTTCTGGAAATACAGGAATTGCCCTAGCAATGATAGCAGCAGCTAAGGGTTATCGATTAATTTTGACAATGCCAGAGACCATGAGTGGTGAGCGTCGGGCAATGTTGCGGGCTTATGGAGCAGAACTGGAATTAACGCCAGGTATGGAAGGCATGAGTGGGGCAATTAGACGAGCGCAGCAAATAGTTAATAGTACGCCAAATACCTATATGTTGCAGCAGTTCCGCAATCCAGCTAATGCTAAAGTGCATCGAGAAACTACAGCTCTTGAAATTTGGGAAGATACTGATGGACAAGTAGATATAGTTGTGGCGGGTGTGGGCACTGGTGGTACGATCACTGGGGTAGCAGAAGTGATTAAAGCACGCAAACCTAGTTCTAAAGCGATCGCAGTTGAACCAGCCAATAGCCCAGTTTTATCTGGGGGACAGCCAGGGCCACACAAAATCCAAGGAATTGGCGCTGGGTTTATTCCGCAAGTTCTCAAGATAAAATTGATAGATGAAGTGATTACCATCACCGATGACGAAGCGATCGCTTATAGTCGGCGTTTGGCAAAAGAAGAAGGGCTACTATCTGGTATTTCCAGTGGAGCCGCTTTATGTGCAGCAATTCGCGTTGCTCAACGTGAAGAAAACAAAGGGCGTTTAATTGTGATGATTCAGCCCAGCTTTGGTGAGAGGTATTTGAGTACACCGTTGTTCCAAGACCTGGAGGCAAGATTAGCCGCTAGCATCAGCTAACGATACATTGAATTAATGGTCAATTCTAAGCACGTTTCTAACCATTACGAAACTCTCAAAGTTAGTCCAAGTGCCAGCCTTGCGGAGATTAAGCAAGCTTATCGCCGCTTGGTTAAGTTATTTCATCCTGACAGTAATCAGGACACAGCCGATCGCGATCAGATTATTCTCATCAATGCAGCTTATGAAATCTTAGGTGACAACCATAATCGCCGCAATTATGACCAACAACTGCAAAATGACTCTCAAAAATTAAATAGCGATCGCCAACAGCGTACAGCATCAGCCCAACAGCACTACCAGACAAAACGAAAAACCGGACGGGATGTTGATGAGCAAGTTGAAGAATGGTTGCGCCAAGTTTATCAACCAGTTAATCGTTTGCTTTGTACCATTCTTTATTCCTTAGAAGAACAAATGGAGCAATTGGCTGCCGATCCTTTTGATGATGAGTTGTTAGATGAATTTCAGGAATACTTAAGAACCTGTCGAGATGACCTCAAGCAGGCACAAATTACTTTTCGCTCCCTGCCAAATCCCCCTAGTCTAGCAAGAACGGCGGCTCACCTCTATTACAGCCTCGATCAAGTAGCAGATGGACTCGATGAATTAGGTTATTTTCCTTTGAACTACGATGAGCGTTATTTACACACAGGCCAAGAATTATTCCGCATAGCTACAGGGTTACACTGTGAAGCACAAGCATCTGTTACATAGTTCATTGGTAATTGGTGAAATAACAAATGACTAACGACTACTGACAAAGAAATTAGTTTATGCTGGAAACAGAAAAAGATTAAGAAATTTTAAATTCTGCTCATAGTGTACTCATGCAATGTATTGTTAATCGCCGCGCCCAGTTTTCGGCAAGTCATCGCTATTGGTTGCCAGAACTGAGTGAAGCCGAGAATATTGAAAAATTTGGTGCTTGCTCTAAATTTCCTGGACACGGACATAACTATGTCTTATTTATCTCCCTTGCCGGGGAATTGGATAAGTATGGTATGGTGCTGAACTTGTCTGATGTCAAACACGTAATTAAACGAGAAGTTACCAGTCAATTGGATTTCTCTTATATCAATGATGCGTGGACAGAATTTCAACAAACTCTACCCACCACTGAAAATATTGCCCGGATTATCTGGCAGAGGTTAGCACCGCATTTGCCTTTAGTGCGTGTGCAGTTATTTGAACATCCTGAACTTTGGGCAGATTATATAGGAAACGCAATGGAAGCATACCTTACTATCAGTACTCACTTTAGCGCCGCCCATCGGCTAGCTCATCCTCATCTCAGTAACGAAGAAAACACTGAGATTTATGGTAAGTGCGCCCGTCCCAACGGTCACGGACACAACTATCATCTAGAAATTACCGTCAAAGGGGAAATTGACCCACGCACCGGCATGATTGTCGATTTAGGGGGTTTGAATCAAGTGATCGAAGATTATGTGGTTGAACCATTCGATCACACTTTTTTAAATAAAGACATTCCCTACTTTGCCGAAATTGTGCCCACTGCTGAGAATATCGCACTTTACATTAGTAATTTATTGCGATCGCCCATTCAAGAATTGGGAGCTAAACTTTACAAAGTGAAACTGATTGAAAGTCCTAATAACTCCTGCGAAATCTACTGCACGGAGTCAGAATCAGATTCAGTCAGCGCAGATGTGAATCAGCCAGTATTAGCACGGGTTTAGCTAATTGTAAATTTAGACATAGGACATTTTTAATAATTCGTAATTCGTAATTATTAAAATTTATTTTATTCTCTTCGGTTCTCTGCGGGTTAAAAGTGATTTATTTAACCGCAGAGGAACAGAGAACACAGAGTAAAGAGGATAATCGAAAGAATCCAAGCCTAGAAAAGTTTATTGACTAAGCAGGTGAAACCAGGTAGCAAAGGACTTGTCAGTTCATCTTGACTAAATAGAGTAGCTGCTAACTTTAATGCAGCCTGTTCACGTCGATAAACTTCAACTTTCTTTTGTATAGAATCACAAATCCAATATTCCTGAACCCCTTGCACTGAGTAAAGCTTTAGCTTTGTTTCTCTGTCGCGTTTCTCATTTTTTTCACCAGGTGAGAGAACTTCTATTACTAACTCTGGTGCGCCGGTAAGGTGTCCAGCCTCATCTAGCAAGTATTTTAAGCGTTCATGACTTGCCCACACCACATCAGGGATCACATTGTCCGAATCTGAAAAAATGATTCCAGGTGCGATCGCAGCTTTACCTAAACCACTTTCATCTGACCAATTGTTAAGAACTGTAACAATATTGCCACAACTTGATTGATGATCCCAACTAGGTGATTTAGTCACAAATAGTTCTCCATCAATAATCTCATAGCGATTTCTGCGATCGCCAGCGAATAACTCTAGGTCATCTGTCGTCCAACGCACTGGAGTTGTTTGCATAGAAACCCCCTAGCATTTTCTTAAATCATATTTTAAAAATACCGACGACGGGCGGAATGTCGCAAATAGCGATAAATGCCCCAAGCTAAAACTCCAAAAAAGAGATTTAGCAAAAAGCGACTAAATATAAACCACAAAATATAACTGTCCAAAAGCTTGGACGGATTCAAAGGAATAATTTTATTGGCTAAGAGAAACAGCCCAAAAATAGCATTTCCACCCAGCACTAGGGCAAAAAGCACTAAACCCCTCTGCCAGTAACGTCGCTGGGGTGTACGTTCTGAAATCAGGGTAATTACAGGTTTACCTTGCACTTTTCGCAGTAATTGTTCTAGTCGCCAAAACATCCACAATAAAAACGGAAATAAACCATAATTAAGGAAACATAGCGCTAGTGAGTAACTGCAAGCACTAGATAGAATATTAACTAGGGCATGACAGATTACAGAATTCAGCCAAGCCCGAAAAATGAACTTCCTGTCTTGATGTAACCGATTTTTAGACGAAATATACATTCCCAAGGCATATCCCCAAGGCGCAGAGAACATGGCATGGACTGGCGTGCTAATAGTACGCCCAAGAATTGATCCTGTATTGTGAAAAAGATAAATCCAGTTCTCTTCGGCGGTAAATCCAAGGGCAACGGCTATGGTGAAGAGGAAAACAGTTGAGGGAAGTAATCGATACGTGCGTTGCAAATAGTAGGTTGGCACAACAACCCCTGCTAACTTACAGCCTTCTTCAATTGAACCTACTTCCACAAGCTGCCGCAAGATTGCACCAGGAAGCGTTTGCTTGATCCGTTCCCAATCTACAATCCAATTGGCTACAGTTTCAAAATTTGATTCAAGTCTAAGGGCTAAAAGACCAGATATTGCCCCGATGCTAAAGAACATCAGTAACTTTAACAGAGGCGGGGCAAATGGTACTCGATAGTAGTAGTAGCCTAGCAGCAGCAAGGGTGGTATTGCTGACCACAGCAGTAGAGAAAAATCAACCACTCACCTGAGCAATTACTGTGCGGTGACGGTGGGTATTGTTAGTGATAGTAGGAGTTTGGAAACCTGCCTCAACAACAGCTTGCTCAATGTCCAAAGCAAAATATTCATCTAAATATGGTTCAGTACTTTTGAGCAAAGTCAAAATGTAGGCTGGCATTTTCTGGTAAACTTCAGACTTGGGATTCATATCCATGATTGCCAAGTAGCCACCCGGACGTAGCACGCGCCGCATTTCAGCAAAAATCTGTCGGGTTGCTGACTGGGGTAATTCGTGACACATCAGAAAAATTGAGACTAAATCAAAAGAGGCATCTGGTAGCCCAGTAGATTCTGCTTGGGCATGAAGCCAGTTAATTTTAGCTTGACGTTGCCCAGCGCGGTAATTGGCAACAGCTAAGAAGTAGGGAGATAAATCCAAGCCTGTAATTTTGGCATGGGGATAAATTTCTTGCATGGTAAATGTACTCAAACCCACACCACAGGCCAAATCTAGGATTTCTTGGGGTTGATTAGGGATTTGCGCTTTGAGGATATCGTGGTAACTTTGGCGCAGTCTAGCATCTCCTTCTGCTCCAGCATCCTGCCAAATTCCGGCGTGGACGGCACAAGCAGCAACTTCCAATTCAAAAGCGGCTTTCCAACTGAGATCTCCGTCTTCGTAGGCATGGAATGGCCGCAAATAGTATTCTGGGTAGGAAAGCTCAGGATTTTGTACTTGAGCTAGATCAGCGTTCCAATCACGCGCTTGTAGTGTTTCGACTTCTTGCGTCCAAGGCACACCAATTCTTTCGGCACGTTTAATCATCATTTGTCTAGCTTGATGTTTGGCTAGGTTGGCTAAAGGCTTGATTGCCAGTACGCCATTTACCAAGCGGGAAGCGAAGCTAGGAGCAGTTTTTACAGTAGCAGTCATAAATTAATTTGCGTTCACAGCTTTTTTACTTATGACATAATTGCTGGACGGCAGTCTAGAAATGAATTGAATTATATAACGTGTGAAGAACAATGTTATGCAATCTTGACATTAATTAAGTGGGGAATGGGGAATGGGCATTGGGAAATGGGGAATGGGAAATGGGGAATGGGAAACGGGGAATGTGGGAGTTCAAAGGAAAGATCATTACTTTGAGCTTTGAACTTGGAACTTCGACCTTTGAACTCGAAACTTCGACCTCTAAACATAAAGCGTAAAGCGTCAAGCTTAGAACTTACTATTCCCAATTCCCAATTCCCTATTTTGCAGAAGGCTTGAGAGCTAACAACATCTCTAATTCACTGGTGGATTTATCGGGGCTATTAGCGGTAAAACCAAGACCACGAATGGAATTAAGGATGGTGATGGTATTAGCATCAGATGAAATTAAACTATTAACCAGGGGTACACTTTTAGTTTTATCCATATCCAAATAGAAATAGCCGCCGTTGGGTTTTTGCAAAGAACCAGTAACGGCTTTGAAAGCGTCGCTATTATCAAGAGATTGATTTTTGCGATCGCTCATCGCATCGGCAATTGGGCCACCAAGAGCCACAAATACAGTGTCTTGATCTAGCCAACCATGCGCCAATAAAGCTCCCTGCTTGGGGATTTGCCATTCAGTTACGTCTTTACCACCGATATTTCTATTGGCGATGTTGATTTGTTGTACTTTGGCCAAATTATCCAATTTTGTCAAGGTGGCTTCGGCTGTTTTGCGATCGCTAGTGTCAAATACTAAAGCACCGCCAAAACCAACGCTGGCTAACACTCCCTGATTGGATGGAATAGCACCAAAGGCAAATTCCCCATTCATCCAGCCAAAAATATCCTTATCCAGGTCAATATTGGCAATTTTCACTTGTCCTCGCGCTTGCTCCAGAGCCTGCTTCATTTCTGGATAATCTTTTGACTGTTCTACTAAGGTTTCCCAGCCACGGCTGATGCCATTTCCGCTAATCAGAGCAAAGGTATCAGTAGGAAATTGCCCAACTATATTTCCCGGACTTGATTGATACTGGAATTTATTCAACTGTGGATCTAAATTAGCGATCGCTTTTACCCGCACTCCTGCATCATCAACACCAACACCAGCTACCACAGATTTTATCTGCTTCAGTTGCGCCAACGCTTGTGGAGGTAACTGCTTTGCCTGCTGACTTCCGGCAGTTAACTGCTGTACCATGCCTGCATAGTCTGGTACATAAATTTGGGCGAGGCTATTTTTAACATCCACTCCTTTACTGAGAATGCTGCTTGCACCTTCTTTACTGGCAAAAGAAGACTGTCCCTTAAAGGTGTCAATTGCTTTTTCTACAGCTTGCTTTTCGGGGGCTAATATCAAGTGACTATTATTTAAAACTACGCTATATGTCGGCTTACCATTTTCTGTAGTTTCAAGAATTTTTTGACCTTGGTAGTCAGATTCCTGGGATTTCACCCCTTTCTGTGACTTCAATTTGTTAGCAAAATTCAAGGCACTGATTTTATCCTTGATTCCCACTACTATCAGGATATTTGATTCCTGCTGTAAATTTGTTGGTACATTAGGTGCCCCGGAGGGCACTTTTAACTGTGCCGGTTTCACAGAATTTGGTGGTAGTACAGCAATCATTACACCACCAACCCAAGGCTTTATGTCTTTTTCATAAGAAACGTTACCGTCACTGAACATTTGCTTATTGAAATCTTCCAGACCTTTTGCCACTAACTTTTGTGCTTCTGGAGTGCCAAATTGCTGTAACTTTGCCCAAGCTTGAGGGTCAGTAGTAATATAAGTTGCCATCAATGCTGTTGAAGGTACTAATTTAGCACTGCCGAGAGCGTCTGAGCTACTTCCTGATGGGCCTTTCAAATACATATAAGCCGCGATACTGCCTGCTACAACGAGAGCAGCACCAACCACAGGAATGAAAAACTTTGATTTACTTTCGGGCATTTTATTATCCTCTTTTGCTCAGATTGTCACCGAGATTTATACAAGTGTCACTGTAGAGTTTTCGGATTTATTAATATTTTCCGCTCATTGATCGGTATTTACTGATAAAATTAGTAGTCCTATAAGCTAGCAGTCGCAAATAATTACCCTAAAAAAGACTCCAAGGGAATGAGGAGCGAATCCGCAAATGATATGCTGTTCATCTCAAAGAAAATAGCCTGCTCAACAGCAGCAAGTTATCCTAAGTTATAAGAACAATTAGGAGTATTTGTACTTAATGAGAATCGATCGAGGTGCAAGAGACACTTGACTCGATGACAAAAAAGTGCAAAACATCAGTAAAAGGAAATGCGGGAGGGATATGGAAAAAAGTCCCAAGATCGACAATCGATCTTCGGAAACTTGGGTGAGATTAATTTCAATCCTCCAATCCCCAATGGGAATCTTAAGCCCCATACTGCCCGATTGATTTGGGAAATACAGATACCGCTATTTTGCTTAATTACATCTAGCCAAGCCAGACTTTTCAGGATTACAAGGTCAGTAAGGATCAATGTCGAAGTCTTATTTTGATACAGATAATAACGGACACAAACCTTTTGAGTTACCGGGAGCAAGACCACACTACAATCCCGATCGCCCCGGACAGGTGGAGCATATTTTTCTCGATCTCAGCTTAGATATCCCTAAGCAGAGCTATCAGGGCAGTTGTAGCATTCGCCTCTTGCCAATCCGTAATGGCATTGACCGTTTGACTTTGGATGCTGTCAACCTGAATATCGAGTCTGTGCAGGTGGACGATGTGCCACAAAATTTTGACTACGACGGGGAACAGCTTTCTATCCAACTTTCTGAGACGACTCAGATCGGTAAACGCTTGCTGATTGCGATCGCCTACTCGGTGGAAAAACCGCAACGCGGCATTTATTTTATCCAACCAGATAAGCACTATCCAAACAAGCCCACTCAAGTTTGGACTCAGGGAGAAGACGAAGACTCTCGCTTTTGGTTCCCCTGCTTTGACTATCCAGGACAATTATCTACTTCCGAAATTCGCGTTCGTGTCCCTAACCCACTCGTAGCGATTTCCAACGGCGAACTGATTGACACCACAGAAGATGGTGATTGTAAAATCTACCATTGGTTACAGCAACAAGTTCATCCTACTTACTTGATGACTTTGGCAGTAGGTGACTTTGCCGAAATTCAGGATGAGTGGAAGGGTAAACCAGTCACCTACTACGTAGAAAAAGGACGGGAGGAAGATGCTAAACGCAGCATGGGCAAAACTCCCCGGATGATCGAATTTTTGAGCCAAAAGTATGGTTATTCATATCCTTTCCCGAAATATGCCCAGGTTTGTGTAGATGACTTCATCTTTGGCGGGATGGAAAACACCTCCACAACCTTGTTAACAGATAGATGTTTGCTGGATGAACGCGCCGCTTTAGATAACCGCAACACCGAAAGTTTAGTCGTCCACGAACTCGCCCACCAGTGGTTTGGTGATTTGGTGGTGATTAAGCATTGGTCTCATGCTTGGATTAAGGAAGGAATGGCTTCCTATTCTGAGGTGATGTGGACAGAACAGGAATATAGTCTAGAAGAAGCAGCTTACTATCGTTTTTTAGAAGCTCGTCGTTACATTAGTGAAGATAGCAGCCGCTACCGTCGCCCAATGGTAACACATATTTACCGCGAAGCTATTGAACTTTACGATCGCCACATCTACGAAAAAGGGTCTTGTGTTTATCACATGATTCGGGCCCAATTGGGAGATGAATTATTTTGGCAGGCTATTCAAACATTTGTTCAAGATAATGCCCATAAAACTGTAGAAACTATAGATTTACTTAGGGCAATTGAAAAGGCTACTGGACATAATCTTTTGTTCCTCTTTGACCAATACGTTTATCGTGGTGGCCATCCCGATTTTAAGGTAGCTTACTCTTGGGATGGGGATGCTAAGTTAGCAAAAATTACGGTAACTCAAACTCAAGCTGCTGAAGATAAAAATGGCAGTAAGGATTTGTTTGATTTAAAAATACCTATTGGTTTTGGCTATACCCAACCAGAAGTCAGAAGTGAAGAGTTAGGAGTTAAAAATAATCCCCAACTCACAACTCCTAACTCACAACTCAAAACTTTTGTAGTACGGGTAAATGAACGAGAACAAAGTTTCTATTTTCCCTTAGAAAATAAGCCCCAATATATCAGCTTTGATGTTGAGAATAATTACCTAAAAACAGTAACTTTAGAGTATCCAATAGCAGAGTTAAAAGCACAATTAGAATCTGACCCCAACCCAATTTCACGCATCTATGCAGCAGAAGCTTTAACGAAAAAAGGCGGGTTAGAAGCGATAAAAGCACTATCTGCGTCCCTCAAAAATGACCCATTGTGGGGTGTGCGCGTGGAAGTAGCAAAACAACTAGCCAAAATTAATTTAGACCAAGCTTTTGATGGCTTAGTTCTGGGATTAAAAGATAAAAATGCTTATGTGCGACGATCTGTAGTGGAAGCACTTGCTCAAATCAAAACTGCTGAAAGCTATAAAGTTGTAAGAGGGTTGTTGCAAAAGGGCGATCCTAGCTACTACGTGGAAGCAGCAGCATCTCGTGTGATTGGGGCAATTGCATCTGCAAACTTGGAAGAAAAATCCAAGGAAGATAAGGTATTAAAGCAACTCAAAGGCATTTTAGAAGAAAAAGCCGGTTGGAATGAAGTAGTGCGGAGTGGTGCGATCGCTGGTTTAGCTGAATTCAAAACCTCGGAAGCAGCTTTAAATCTACTACTCGAATACACCAAAATCGGTGTACCACAA
Source organism: Nostoc sp. (assembly GCF_036917775.1). GTDB lineage: Bacteria > Cyanobacteriota > Cyanobacteriia > Cyanobacteriales > Nostocaceae > Nostoc. The sequence goes on along the minus strand of NZ_JBALEQ010000027.1, from coordinate 20,743 downwards.
CCTCTACGTTTAGCCACCATTCGCGCTTTAGGCAAGATTTCTGTAGGTCAAAGTCCGGTTAATTTGGAACGGATTTTAGAAAAATTAGCAGAACTAGCCAAAGAAACCTTCTTTTTAACCCAAGTGGCGGTAGCAGCAGCATTGGGACAAATGGAAACACCCAAAGCAGTCGGAATTTTGCGATCGCTAGCGGAACAAACAGCCGATGGGCGTGTCCGTCGCAATGCTGAAGAAGAAATTTCCAGGGTGCAAAAGAACATCGGTTCAGAAAAAACCCTCCGTCAATTGCGTGAAGATTTCGACCAACTCAAACAACAAAACCAGGAATTGAGAAGCCGTTTAGAAAACTTGGAGGCCAAATCTAAATAGCAGCAGATGATAGTTAAAAGTTGGTAATTGGTAATTGTGGTAAAACCACTACCAATTACCAAAGTTGTATTTAACGCTCTAATTTTTATTATTCAAAAAGCTTCTTAATATACACTCTTTTAAAAAAGTTAATTTTCCTTAAATAGTTATTTTTTACACATAGAATATTACAATTTTCACTTAATAGAGTAAGTATAAATAAACATAATATCAAGATTCATGACTGACCACAGAAGTTATGAATCCTTCTCCTGAGCGGTTTCTGTTTAATTTAAGTTTATCTACTTACTACTGTAATATGTAGCTGAAAGCAAACATGGTTACGGATTTTTCATATCCTACCCAAATTTACAGATACAGGTAGATATTTATATTTATATAAAATAAGGTTAAGAAAAGATAAAATCACCGAAAAGACGGATAAGTAGTTGTAGTTTTATAAAGTATAATTAAGAAAAAGATAAACAAATCTAGGAAGTAATTTAGGCTAAAACTGCCTCGAACAGTACCCCAGAAAGGCAGGGTTCGAGTTGTTTCAGATAAAAAACTACCGCTATCTTTTGCCTACAACTAACTTGTAGGTTTACTAGAGAAACAATCATTGTAAATTTTTCAGTTGAAGAGGCAAATAAAGGCGTGGGTCAGTATCAACCTACTCAGCTAAAGCTCTATAATCCAGATGCGATCGCTCGCTATTATAGTTACCGTCCTTGGCTAGCCTGGGGGCGACTGCTGAGAATTATCTCCTCTTTTGCAGTATTTATAATCAGTCTCAAGTGGGACGAATGGCAAGACAAAGTTGAGCAGAACAAAGGCAAACGAGCTATCCAGTTGCGAGAACTGCTCACCCGCCTCGGGCCGACTTTTATTAAAGTTGGTCAAGCCCTCTCCACCAGACCTGACTTAATACGTAAGGATTTTCTCGAAGAACTAATCAAGTTACAAGATCAGTTACCACCTTTCGATAATGCGATCGCTTACAAAATTATCGAAACCGAGCTAGATCGTCCAATTGATGAATGTTTTAGCGAACTCTCACCTCACCCAGTCGCAGCAGCTAGCTTGGGTCAAGTATACCGTGGTCGTCTAATCAGTGGCGAAGAAGTCGCAGTGAAGGTGCAACGCCCCAACTTACGCCCGACTCTCACCCGCGACCTCTATCTATTGCGCTGGGGTGCGAGTTGGGTAGCTCCTTGGTTACCTCTGAATCTCGGTCACGACCTCACTTTAATCGTGGACGAGTTTGGCACGAAGCTATTTGAAGAAATCGACTATATAAATGAAGGCCGCAACGCCGAAAAATTTGCTAGCAATTTCCGCAACGACCCACAAGTTAAAGTTCCAGGAATTTACTGGCGTTATACCAATACCCACGTTTTAACCCTGGAATGGATTAACGGCTTCAAGCTGACGGATACTAAAAGCATCCGCGAAGCAGGTTTAGACCCAGAAGCGATTATCCAAATTGGCGTGACTTCAGGATTACAACAGCTCCTAGAACACGGCTTCTTTCATGCTGACCCCCATCCCGGTAATTTATTTGCTGTACCCGATGGCCGGATGGCTTATATCGACTTCGGCATGATGGATCAGTTGGAAGAAAACAGCAAAGAAACACTAGTAGATGCGCTAGTGCATTTGGTGAATAAAGACTATACCGACTTAGCCGAAGACTTTGTAAAATTAGGATTTCTGACTCCAGACACGAATATTTGCCCGATAGTGCCAGCATTAGAAGCGGTGCTAGGAAACGCCATTGGCAAAAATGTCAAGCATTTTAACTTCAAAACGATTACCGATGAATTTTCGGAACTGATGTACGAATATCCTTTCCGAGTTCCGGCGAAGTTTGCTTTGATTATTCGTTCCTTGGTGACTCAAGAAGGTATTGCCCTGAGCCTCAACCCAGATTTCAAAATTGTGGAAGTGGGTTATCCCTACATAGCACGGCGGCTACTGACAGGGGAATCGCCTGATTTACGGCGGCGCTTATTGAATGTGTTATTCAAAGATGGTAAATTTCAGTGGCAGCGTTTAGAGAATTTAATTGCGATCGCTCGTAGCGATAACAACTTTGATGTATTGCCCACAGCTCAGATGGGTTTCCAATTTTTAATGTCGGAAGAAGGCAAGTTTCTGCGGCGACAGCTGGTGCTAGCTCTCACCGAAGATGACCGCCTGCACACCGAAGATGTCCAGCGTCTGTGGAATCTGGTTAAAGATGACTTAAAACCGGATCGTTTATTAAATGCAGCGATCGGCATTTTAACAAATTTATCTAGAGAAGGCGCAGCAGCTATTCTCCCAAAAGCTGCATTTCTAGTGCCTTTTACTGAAAACCAGTCAGCAATTAAAAACTAAAAACCTATAAATCAGGAGTTTTAATAATGTACTATTTTCCTCTACAACCACCCTATTTCCTTTTACTTGTTGGCTTTTTGACAGCATTAACATCTGGTTTGGCATTATCTGGCACTTTGAAAGTAATTGTGCAGAATTGGCCAAGCGAAAAAGCAGAAAATATTGAACCACGTTCCTCTCTAAAACAATTACTTGTGCCATTTATCGGCATAACTGTCGGTACTTCTCTATTTTTGTTTTCAGGTTTAGCGATATTTGGCTTTCCCTCCACGTTGGCTTTAGGAGTCGGTCTACCAATTAGTTTGTTTACTTGCTTATTAGTTTGGTTGCAGTTAGGAAGTATGATGACTTTTATAGAACGTGAAGGAATGCAATCTCTAGATTTAGATTCTTTTTCTTAGATTGATAAAATATGTTTAAGTTATTATTAACTGAACTGTCTTGATATAGGAATAAACTTAAATGCTCACCAGATATGGTGAGCATTTATATTTTTGTAGTAAGCTTTTCTCAAGGCTTAAGTATAGATGCAATTAATTCATGTCTTAACATCTTTTAGGAATTGCATAGAATTGTAGTAATTAGGAAAAATAGGTACTATTACAGTAGTCAGTACCCATATTATATATGTGAATATAGTGTTTGATTTAAATCGAAACAATTTGCATGATTCTTCTGTCTCTAAACAAATTTTTAATATTAGTCTCAGCCAAATTTCATTTCAACAATAAAATCTTATGAACCAAGAAAAATCAGACATTTGTTTTTGCACTTTAGCTTTAGGTAAAAGATATCGCTCTCATGCTTTCCTATTAGCTCAAGATATCGAAAAAAATTCGCCAGGAATATATTTAATTGTCCTAACAGATAAGCCAGAAGAATTTAAAATATATCCTAACGTTTTAGCATTTAAACATGAACAACAGAGCATTGGTTGTTACCACGATAAAAGGTTTGTAATTGCCAAAGCAATATCACTGTTTAATACTTGTATATTTGTCGATGCAGATATCAGAATATTAGATAAGTTACAACCAGATATAAAATGGCTTCCTGGTATAACAGCAAGAAGTTGTACCAGTATTGTCAAACACAATCAAGAATATATCAATTCAGCAAATGATGATTACAAGGCAAATAGAGTTAGAGATTTGACCATTCTGAGCAAACTAGCACAAAAACTAGACCTGGATTTAGAAGATACTAATATTCAGTTTGTCATGGAAATGTTATTTGTAGTTACAAGGCAAGATGGGCGGGAAATCGAATTTATTAAGTACTGGGAAACTATTGCACTTTACTGTGAGCTAAATGGTTTTTATAGTGCTGAGGGTTATGCAATAGGATTAGCTGCTGCTAAAGCGGGATTACCAGTTCGATGGGATGCTATGGACGGTATTGTTTATTTCAAGGATTGGGTAGAACGGCAGAAAATCAAAAAGGGACAAGCAAATCCAGATGAAACGCTGATATATTTTCAACAGCACGAAGCGATTGAATACCACAAAAATTCACTTTCACAAAAGCTACTGCATAAGCTAAATAAATTTATTGGTTATTACTATCGGTACTTGCGTTTAAGACTTGCGGCATTGAGTAATTTTAATTTTTATCACCGATGAAAATTTAAAAAAAATCAACAAGCTGATTTAATTGGCATATCTTTGCTGAGTTATTAGTAACCGTTAATTCTATCCTTGAAGTTACGATACTTTAATTTAATATTGTTTACTCTTTGCTGAATAAAACTACTAGTAGACTTTTGTAAAAGTGTTATCTGGCTGGGGCGGGTAAAACTTTGAGGACGTTTTTCAGGTGATTTTAAATAGCGATAATATAAGAAAACATCGCGGTAAGGGATATCTACATCTTCACCTCCACAAAGCCGCACAAAAGCTGAAGAAGATACACTCATATAGTGTAAGTAGGTCAATCTCCGCCCTTGGTCATAGAGGATATTATCTACCACATCAAATTTAGAACTCCAGTGATTACCAGTTGCCTGCTCGCAGTTATAAAAAGCAAAGTTATAATAGGAAATCCCACTTCTTAACACCATGTAGTTAAATAAAGATTGGTCAGGTGCCAAAAAAGCCATAACATCTGCCTCACCCGATATTAATTTGCCCATTAAATCGGCTCTTATGGCTGGAGAAAAAATATTTTTCTTGGTTGCAAACCAACCAGCACAAAATACTTTATCTTGCAAGTTTTCTGAATTGAAAATTTGCTGCATAAGCTCTGGTGAACCATCAAAAATAAATTTTAAGTCAGACTTATATTGAAAATCATTGACTACCCAATCAGATGTATCTAATTTTTCAAATACATAATCTACTGGCCCCATTAACAAGGTATCTGCATCAAAATAAATAAATCTATCAAAGGGGCCATCCACAGCACAAAATTTGCGGTGCATTGGTAACTCATAGAGTTCTGAAAAACCCCACTCTCGCCAAGTTCTTTGCGCTCTAGGATAATTTTTCCATATCTGAGTCGCAAAGTTATCCCAATAAGCTATGGAATCAGAATCTTCAAATAAGCTGATATTATCTCTAGATGCAATCTCTGCTTTTACTTTATCTAAGCGCTGATTATATGGAAGTATACAAATAGGAATTTTCCTACCAGCATTAGCTTCTATACTGTTGAGCAATGCTACTAGTTGGTCATAGACAACATCATTGGCTAGGATGTAGATACCATCAATCATTGGGATACTCCTAATATTAAGTGCGGGCTGCAACAAAAGGAAATAAACGGCGAGTCAGTTTGGAGATGAAAGCGAATTTACCCTCATGGAGATAGCGATAGTGTTCCCACAATTGCCAATAGGGACTACCAGTTTTCATCCGCGTACCAGCCCAGTGGAGATATTTGAGTCGTTGTCCTCGGTCATAGAGGGCATAATCTTGCTGTTGGAAACTTTGTGAACCTGCCCAACTACCAGGCCCACCACCAGGAATTTTGACGAGATTTCCACGTTTAGCAATCAGTTTGAGAACAAGATAATTTAAAATTGGTTGGTCTGTAACTCCTTCAGAAAAATCGAAATATTCACGATGCGCTGCACACTCGCGCAAAGCTTCATCCATTTGTTCTTCAGTAATAACTCCTTTTCTCGAAGCCCAAAAGCCACTGTTAAAAACATCTTGAAGTTGAGCATCAGAAAAAATTTGTTGCTCTTTCACAAATGGAGAAAAGATATTTCGCAGTTTGTCATTAGCATGATGGTAATCACAACAGAAGAAATCGACTTCTGAAAGTTTGTCTAAATTGTCGGCGATTTTTTCAAAAACGACAATATCTGTATCAATATAAATAAATTCATCTAAAGGGCCAAACCACGCCACCAGTTTACGCATTTTGTTTGGTAAGGCGAGGAAGTCTCGATCAAAAATTTCTCCGATGCGTTTGGTAAATTTATCAATAAGTTCCAAATCAGGGAAAATTTGCACTTTGTGTAAGGTAGAAAGCTGTTCTTCTACCTTGTGATAATTTTCGTTAAATGGTATCAGATAAATGGTTACTTCTGGATCATAGTAACGAATACTATTTAGTAAAGCGATCGCATTATCAATAACACGATCGTTGGCAACAATATAAATTCCCCTACTCATAAATTATCCTTGGTTAATTAACTTAAGTTTTCGCAAAGCTCTTGTAAGTAAATTTGGTACTGGAGCGTCATTATAACTTTTGGGAGGATTGTTAAAAACTGGACGCTTTTCGGGTTCGTGTAAGTAACGATAATAGAGAAATAAATCTCGATAGGGAAACTCAATATTTTCTCCAGCACAGACTGCTTGATTGATATTAGGAGGGATACCAATATAATGAAGGTAGGTTAGCCGATTGCCTTTATCGTAAAGAAGGTGTTCCCGTTCCTCGAAGTGCTTAGATGTGGCAGAACATCCTGTCTTTGCATTATCTGGTAGTTGACGAGCAAAGTTATAAATAGAAAGATTAGACCTCATTACCATGTAGTTTATCAGTGGTTGTTCTCCAGCACCACCATACAAAATTTCCGCCTCACCATTTTGTAAATGCGATATGAGTAGATCTCTTTGTTCTAAGTTAAATATTCCTCGTTTTGCGCCATAGAAACCGGAGCAAAAAATTTCAGAATCAATCCGTTTTTGCTCGAAAACTTCTAGTAATTTTGGCGAGTTAACATTATATATCTTACTAACGTCTTTAAATTGGAAATCGTAGACAACAAAATCATAAGTATCTAGCTTTTCAAACACCGATGCCAGAGAATTCATCACCAAGGTGTCTGCATCTAAATAGATAAATTTATCGAATGGCCCATCAAAGGCACAAAAACGGCGGTGAGCGCCATACAACCGTGATTTACTCCGATTCAATCGCTCTGGTGCTGCTGAGAGCATAAATTGATCCCAACAGTTGATTGATTCTTGATTATCGTAAAGAAATACATTAGGGCGTTTAGCTATTTCATCAGCAATTCGCTGTGTTTGATCGTCGAAAGGATATATACAAACAGGAGTTTCTGAACCTAAGATAACATCAATACTGTTGAGCAAAGCCACCAGTTGATCGAAAACATAATCATTGCCAAGGGTACAAATACCATTCATAATTTATGAGTGTTGATCAACAAAGTTTGATAACCAGTTAAGTAAGTTTAATTTATGTAAAATGATTTGACGTGCTTCTGCGATCGCATCTTTGGCAGCATACCAAGCATCAGGTGTAGCTGTCACTTCTTTGATGTAAGCAATACCTTTTTCATCTAAACTGGGCAACCGCAAAAAACTACCAGGTGGCAATAATTTATCAGCAGCCGGGCCACCATAGTAAATTGGTAGACACCAAGCAAGTAAACTATCCCAAAGTTTCTCACTTACATACCAATTATTATCAGCATAATTTTCAATTGCTAAATTGTAATAATATGGTGCCATCCCATACCATTTGTTACCTAGTTCTCCCGATTTTTTAGCTGATTCTGGTAAGTTACGCCCATATAAATCAAATTTTATGCCACTAGATTGTAAAGACTGCAAAAAGTCTAAACGCTGGCGATGTTTGGCTGTACGACTAATTCCCGAAGTAATCCAACTACATGGGGCAACCTTTTGAGGTGGTGGCATTTCATTTAAATCTTGAAATGAATTTGAGTGATACCAAATAGCAGGCATATAGTCAGGAGTCGGGGCAAAATCATCGGGGCCAGAAATGTAGCCACAATACTGCTGGGCTTGTTGATAATTATGATTAGTTATTTCGACAATTTCATCTAAAGGCGGTTCTCTTAGCAAATAAATAATCCGCTCTTTGTTGACACCACGCAGTAGAGAATCAACATTTACTACTGATTTTTGCTGCCGTTTGCGAAAGCTATCTAACCAAGATTTTTGTGGCGCTGCTTGGGGAAAATCAAATTGATACATCAGTAGAAAATCTGGTTTGGTTGCTAGTGCCTGCATTTGCATATTGCCCCAAACTCCAAATTGATGCGGGGTTTGTTGCCACAGCCAATCGGCTCTAGTTTCTAAACCTCGATAGCTACTAATCATCCCTACAGTTTTTATAGTCATTTTAGTTATTAGTCATTTATCATTTATCTTCTAGATTCTTTTTATGCGATAAATAGGGGTAGCAGAGATTCATCAACATAACTAAGAATTTTTGCGGCTCGATTTTCCCAAGAAAATTGCTTGACAAATTCGATACTATCTGGATAACCTTCTATTCTTCTAGGATGAGTTTCTAAAACCTGCTTTAGACTTTCGGCAAATTTTCTCGGGTTATCTGGTTCACACCAAGCAGCGATGGCTTTTGTATCTTGAAACTCAACTAATGAAGGAATTTTCGTCGAGACAATGGGAGTTCCAGAGGCGAAGTAGTCAAACAGCTTTAAAGGAGATGTGAAAGTTGCGGCTTTCCCGGAACAATGAGGGTGAGCTAAAACATCTGCTGCTTGTAGCAAAGACGCTAACTCATTATGCAAAACATAGCCCAAAAATTGAATATTATAAACCTGTTTTTCTTTTACCAATTGCTGATAATATTCTACTTCTGCTGGCTTACCACCCGCACATGCAAATTGCACATTAGGCATTTCATTCGCCACATCAATTAGTACATCAATACCTTTAAATTGCTGTAATGCTCCCGCATAAACTACCAATTTTTGGTTTTCATCTCGCAATAGTTTTTGTCGCCATTCTGCGGCTTTTTCTGGTTGCCTCTGCATAAACAAGCGATTGAAACCATTGTGTAGCTTAATTACTTTTTCTGGCGGCATTCCATTTTTAATCATGCTTTCACGGATTGTTTCTACAACGGTGACAGCTATTTGTAGCAGTGGATTTGTAACAATTTCTTGCTCAAATGGTTTCTCTTCATGGTGGTGGTGTTCATAAATTGCCGGAATGCCATTTTTGATGGCAGCTTTGACAAAATTCCAGTTGCGACTGTGGACAAGTCTAGTAGTTGGAAGTATATGAAATGGTAAATAATACTTGCTTGCAATAGTGTTGGAGTCAGTAAATTTGCTCGCAAAATGGTCAATCGGCCAAGGCATCGGTAATGGAGCAACTTTTAATTTGTCATGGAGATTGTAATATTCAAGAAGTTCTGTTGGTGTTTTTCTCGGTTTAAAAGGACGTAATAAATTAATTGGGTTATTAGCTTTTGCTCCTTTTTCTGGGTATACCAAAACTGTTGAGTATCCCAAGTTAGCGGCAGCATTAGCTGCATTTGTAGACTGTACTAGGTGAGCCTCCGGCTGGGGTAATTCTTCACCAATGAAAAAAATGTAGTGTTTTTTTAAAGTATTATTTTCCATGCTTTTAGACATTAATACTATCCTCAAATTTTTCTAAATTACTCAGAAGACATATAGCAGATTCATAAGTTTCACTAACTAATTCATTTGGTTCTTGGGGAGTATCTATCAAATTATCTGCTAGATAGCGGAGAGAGCTAAGTATGAGATTAAGAGAACTTCTAAACTCAATGGAGAGATGATTAAAGCTTTGATAATAGTCGCTTATGATATTTTGATTTTGGTCAGAAATTGAGAGAATCTGCCCCTTTATTTGTAAGTTCATCACATCCTCAAAAATATCAATGGTGTTGATAATTCTCCAGGCTGATTTGTAAGATTCTTCAATTAATTTGTGCCGTTCTTGAGAATCATTTTCCAGATCATCAAGTAATAAGCGCAGTAATCCAATCATTGAGTTCAACTGTGTCCGAATTTCGTGAGAGATCCGGAGCAAGCTTTGATTGTGTTTAGTAGTGGCTTCGGGACGATCAACAAATTTCTTTGAGTTTAGGCGCATTGCCTTAATAATTTTTGTCTGAATCAAATTTTTATTAGGGCGATCGCTAAATTGCATGGAGTACAAGCGTGAATAGTAAGCACCTTTTTGCAAAAGTTCATCATGGGTTCCTATTTCTACCACCTGCCCTTGATCTAATACAGCTATTTGATCGGCTTTTTGGACTGTAGAAAGGCGGTGAGCAATTACTAGGGTGGTGCGATCGCGACTAAGATCGTCAAGAGCAGCTTGCACTAACCTTTCGGAAACGGTATCTAAAGCGCTGGTGGCCTCATCTAAAATCAGAATTTCGGGATTTTGGAGGAGGGCGCGGGCGATCGCTAATCTTTGCCTTTGTCCACCAGACAACATTACCCCGCGATCGCCAATTAGGGTGTCAAATCCTTGAGGCAATTTGCTAATAAACTCATAAGCATTTGCCCGCTTTGCTGCTGTCAAAATCTCATCGTCAGTAGCCTCTGCTCGCCCATAAGCGATGTTATTTTGCACCGAGTCATTAAAAAGAAAGGTATCTTGACTGACAATCCCCATCCGCTTCCGTAGGGATACTAGCTCGAATTCCCGCAAATCGATGCCGTCAATGGTAATACTGCCAGCGATCGGGTCATAAAATCTGGGTAAAAGGTCTGCCAAAGTAGATTTACCAGCCCCAGAACCGCCTACTAATGCTAAGGTCGTACCACGCGGTAAATATAAATTTACATCTTTGAGTACCAACTTTTCATGACCAGGGTAGGCAAAGCAAAGAGAATTAAAAGATACTCCCTCTTCTAATTTTGTGTAGGGAAGCTTACCTTTCTCCATGAACGGCTTATCGTGCAAGCTTAAAAACTCATTCGTCACATCCACACTAGCTGCGGTACTAGCAAAGTTGCTGCGAATAGTATTTAACTGAGAAATCAATGGCAGCACTCGCAGCAGCACTAACAAATATGTCAAAAGTACGGTAGAAAGAGAAGAAACCTGTTGAGCAAAGAAGGTTTTGCTCAAAAGTACAATCAGCAGTAAAGCTGTAATACCCATTACCTCACTTAGAGGTGTAATGGCTTCCGAATTAACTTGAGATTGGAAATCTGCTAACTCGCGATCGCGAATTAGTTTTTTAATCCGTTGATATTCTTTTTCTTCATTTCCCGTCGCTTTTACCAATCGAATCCCGTTTAGGGTTTCGAGTACGGAGACTGAATATGCTCTAGACATCTCACTCAGCTGCTTCCCAAAATTTCTCGACCTGGAAATGGCATACTGATTTATTAATGTCACCAACGATAGTAAAAGCGTAGCAGCAATTGTCAACTGCCAAGAAATTGACAGCAATATACTGACAAAAACTAAAATGGTAATTCCCAAGATAGCTATCTTGACTGTACTACCTATAGAACTTGCAGACCGACCAATTTCTCCACCAAGACGGTTGATTAAATCACCAACCTTCGTTTTTGCATAATAATCTATATCAATTTCTAGTAATAGCTTTAACCCCGTTTCCCGCATATCTGATGTTAGTTTTCGGGTTAAAGAACTTGATGCTAAGGAACTGGCATAAGTAGCTAAATTCTTTAAAAGAATTGTAAAGATAATCGCCCCAGCCATTACTCCTATCCGGTAAGGTTCTGGAGTATTATCAAAAGGAGATATCAAGTTTTTTAAGATAGGAGGAGCAGTACTTAAATCTACTTCTTGCCCCACGATTTTTAAAACCACTGGCACAATTAAAGCGGTGCTAATCCCATTAAATAAAGCTCCAGAAAATCCTAACAATATTGTCAGCAGAATCAAGCCTGGATAGGGTCTAGCGAATCGTAATAGCAGTTTTCTGGTAGACATTGGGTATTTCTATACAATTTTCAATTATTAATATTATTCACAAATTACTTGCCAAACTTGCTAATATCAAATAAACAAACTAAATAATTTTCAATATCCCAACAAAAGAGGCAGTTATTGCTGGAAGAATATTGCCCTATCAGAAGGGGAGATTACAAGAGCGATTTTATTACTGCCGCCATCAAAGTGAGCTTGTGGTTTGAGTCCTCATAACTTTTACGTGGTCTCAATTTATCCAAGATTTAACCCCCAACTGAAAAGTTCCTCTATTTCCCACTTTCTTCAATTTACGCTTCCTTCCATATTAATATTTACAACCGAGAAATCACCGACTTTAACACCGAAGCCATAGCCTCTATACTATAGTGTTCTACACATCTTTTTCTGGCGTTGATACCTTGCTGGTTTGCTGACTCTAAATTCTGAAAAATCCATTGAATCTGTTCAGCAATCTGTTCAGGACAAGCAGGATCGACTAAATAACCAGTATCACCTAATATTTTGGGAATATCTCCAACGCGCGTTGATAATACAGGTTTAGCCATTGCCATTCCATCTGTCAACTTTAGGGGAAATTGAGCGCGAGTTTCTGGGGTATCTCGTTGGGGAACAACTACAATGTGAGCTGCTGCTACTAAATCAGGCATCACATCCGCTGGATATTTTGGTAATTTGATAATCCAGCGTCCCCACTTTTGTTGAAGTTGCTGATCGTAATCATCATAAGGACTGCCACCTACAATCACTAGTCTTAAGTCTGGTTGATTGATTTTATCGAGCGCTATAAGAACATCTTCTAGACCTTTGTAGGGTCTTGGCGCACCAGGAAACATTAAAATACGATATTCAGATAAACCATAACGATTTCTGCTGGACTCAGCATCATATCGAGCAGGATCAAATAAAGCAGTATCCTTACCATTGGGAACAAATGTACCCCCAAAACGCTGCTGCAAAAATTGAGTATGCACTGTCACCGCATCAGCGCTACTTACCAAACCTTCCATCCATTTCACGTATAAAGGATGACAAGGATTCCTGAGTGCGCCGTCTGATTTCAACAAGTCTCTGGCTAATTGTTTGGGTGTGAAAGGATAATGCCAGTCATCGCCACCATACCAACTGAGTTCCCAATCATCTATGTCTAAAATTAAGGCTTTTTGGCTAAATAGTTTCTTTAATAAGGCAACTCCAAAACTCGCTATTTGTGGTTTGATTGCATAAATGATATCTCCATTAATTTTTGGTAAAAATTTGTTAATTTCTCCGAAAAAATCGGGAAAATTTTTACCCGGCAAATTATAAACGTTTAATTCTAATGGTAAATTTCGATATAAGTTATTTCCAAATAAAAAACCCATGATTTCAACTTCATATTCTAAGTTTCTTAGGGCTGTTGCGATCAAGTATGCACGCAAAATAGCTGCACTTGATAAATCTGAAACCAACAGCGATATCTTGGAAAAATTTTTCACTGTTTTTATACTTAATTTTTATTTAATGCGCCAAGGATTTGTAACTTGATTCGGTAAAAATACTTTAGCAAATCTGTCAAAAACCCTTGTATATAAAGAACGACTAATATCTTTAGCATATTGAGGACGATAAGGATAAGTACAGTGAAGAACTTTAATTTTATCCTGAATATCATAAGCATCCTGCCACTTGCTGAGATAATTATAGGTTGGTGGTAAGATTTTCTTATGAGGTTGTACAGATGCGATCGCAGAAGCAAAAGCCCCTTGATCTTTTAAAAGCAATTTATCTTGATTGTTTTTGACAATCTCAAAATAACGTTTAAATTCGTCAAAAAATATCTTGGTTACTTCTGTTTTTCGAAAAGCCATAAAACCGCCATTATATTGCACACTATCTGCTTGCAATGGTAATCCTACCGATTGCAAAATTGGCAGAACATTTGGCAAAAGGTCTTCTTGTTTACCACGTAATAAGTTTGTAGCCTTAAGAATAGAAGGTTGCACATCTTCCGTTAGTAAAAACTCATATTCATCTAAATAGTCAAATACATCATTAATATCCGTAAGTAAACAAATATCAGAATCTAGATAAATAGTTTTATCAAACTCAGAAGCCTCATATAGAGCCAATTTTGCTTGACGCGATGCTAAAACAGTATTTTCGTTTGCAGGTGCTGGTTTTAAAATTACATTTTTGAATGCTTTTAGCAAGGGATAAAGAACTATTGGAACTTGGTCAATTAAAATAATAATCGGCTCTTGATGAAACTTTCTGACTGCTGCTAAAAAATGAATACAATCTTGAAACGAATAAAGCCCAGTTAGAATCGTAATAAAACCTTTAGTTGGTGTTGACATAAATCAAATGAATAATTTTTGTTTACTTTGAAAATTAGATAGGTATTTATTGTCATAAAATCTTACCCTAGTTTGAGTTGTAGTCAAATTCGATAGAGTAGAGATCAGCAAAATATGAGTTTGAATATTGATTATGTTTAAGCAAAAAAATATTAAAATAAATTTAACTTTATATTTATAACTATTCCCAGAGAAAATTCACTGATAAATTCATCTATTTTTTACTTTATTTAAGTAAAATTACTGTGAAAACACAGAAGTATAATATTATAGGTAATATTGCACTACAGCTATAATAAACGAAGTATAAACACTTGATATAGCTTGTGAATGTAGCACTATTATTCACTGGAATCTAGGATTGCTACTCAATACCAAACATTTATGTTGTAAGGGAGCAGAGGTAATGCAGGTAATCCGTCTGAAAGCACTCTCAGACAACTACATATTCTTGTTGTATGACGACAAACGCAATATCGCGGCTGTTGTCGATCCAGCAGAGGCTCAACCAGTATTAAAGAAACTGGCAGAGTTAAAAGCTGATTTGGTAGCAATTTTTAACACGCACCACCATAACGATCATGTGGGTGGTAATAAGCAATTAATCGAAAAATTTCCCCAACTGATAGTTTATGGAGGAGCCGAGGATCGTGGTAGGATTCCCGGACAACAGGTATTTTTGCAACAAGGCGATCGCGTCGAGTTTGCAGACTGCATAGCTGAAGTTATCTTCGTTCCTGGACATACCCGCGCTCACATCGCTTACTACTTTCCACCCCAAGAAGCTAGTGAGACAGGCGATTTATTTTGTGGTGATACCCTATTTTCCGGCGGTTGCGGTCGTTTATTTGAAGGAACACCGACCCAAATGGTAGATTCTTTAAGCAAACTGCGTTCTCTACCTGATAATACACTTATCTGGTGTGCCCACGAATACACCTTAAAAAATCTGCAATTTGCCATAACTGTGGATGGCGACAACGCTGACTTACAAAGACGCTTCAACGAAGTAAAAGCTTACCGTAGTCGAGGAGAAGCTACCATCCCCTCACTGCTGGGAGTGGAGAAACACACCAATCCATTTTTACGTTGGGATCAGCCATCATTACAATCAACTGTTAAGAGTAGCGATGGAGTGCAAACCTTTGCGCGGATACGGGAAATGAAAAATAACTTTTAAGATTGGGAATTGGGAATTGGGCTTGGGGACAAGGAGAATTGGGGACAAGGGGAAAGACTTGTTTCAAGTTCTCACCTCTTGTCCCCTGCTCCCCTGCTCCCTTGCTTCTTCACCATTCTCCATTCCCAATTCCCAATCCCTCAACTTTTTAGTGGGAATAGTTGCGATCGCACCCTTCCTTTCGCTACGATCTGTAAGCTTTAGGGTGTAGGCAAATAAGCTTGGAATACAGCAGTGACATTGTGAGCTATCAAGCCTTACCCAAATTAATCAGATTTTACAGGAAAAACGATGGCGAAACGCGTACAGTTAGTTTTAAATCAAGATATCAGCAAGCTGGGGAAATCTGGCGACTTAGTGGAAGTAGCTCCCGGCTACGCTCGTAATTATCTGATTCCCCAAAAATTGGCAACTAATGCCACTCCTGGTATTCTCAAGCAAGTAGAACGCCGTCGTGAGCAAGAGCGTCAACGGCAATTAGAACTCAGACAACAAGCTCTTGAGCAAAAAGAATCTCTTGAAAAAGTTGGTAGCTTGACAATTGCCAAGCAAGTTGGTGAAAACGAAGCAATTTTCGGTACTATCACCAGCCAAGATGTTGTAGATGCAATTAAGGCAGCCACTGGTCAAGAAGTGGATCGGCGTGGAATTACCATCCCTGATATTAACCACCTTGGTACTTATCAAGCCGAAATCAAGCTGCATTCTGATGTAGCGGCACAAGTCGATATTCAAGTCGTCGCTAGCTAGGAAAGAGTAGGAAGAGATCAGGGGGATGAGGGAGCAGGGGTGAATTGATAACTCCTAGCTCTTGTACAGACGCGATTTATCGCGTCTCTAGCAAAATCGTCAAAACTAAAATCGTTTATGGCTGAAGAACTGAATTTTAAAGGTGATGGTAGCGATCGCCTCCCCCCACAAAATATTGAGGCCGAAGAAGCGATTTTGGGGGGTATTTTGCTAGATCCAGAAGCGATTAGTCGAGTTAGCGATCGCCTCCTTCCCGAAGCTTTTTACATTAGCGCCCATAAAGATATTTATCAGGCAGCTGTGAGGCTCCACACCCAAGGTAAACCCACAGATTTGCTTTCAGTCACAAGTTGGCTGACTGACCATGAGATGCTTACCCGTATAGGCGGCAGAAATAAATTAGCAACTCTGGTAGACCGCACAGTGTCAGCCGTGAACATCGATGCCCTCGCAGGGTTGGTGATGGAAAAATACCTGCGGCGGCAGTTAATTAAAGCTGGCAATGAAATTGTACATCTTGGTTACGAGACAGAAACCGAATTACCAACTGTTTTAGATCAGGCAGAACAGAAAGTATTCGGCGTAACCCAAGAACGTCCCCAATCGGGTTTAGTTCATATTTCTGATACTCTAATTAATAATTTTCAGGATATTGAAGATCGAAATCAAGGCATTGCCTTACCTGGTGTTCCCTGCGGATTTTACGATTTAGATGCCATGACCAGTGGCTTTCAGCGTTCTGATTTGATTATTGTCGCGGGTCGCCCATCAATGGGAAAATGCCTTAGCCATGATTCAGAAATAGTTTTGGCAGATGGAACAATTACCACAATTGAAGAATTATATAAACAACGTCATGGCTCATTATTGACCTTAAATAATGACTGGAAATTTACCTTTACTCAACCCTGTGCATTTGTAGATGATGGTATCAAACCAGTTTTTCGGGTAACAACTCGCTTAGGTAGGTCTATTGAAACTACAATCACCCACCCGTATTTGACTATTAAAGGCTGGCAAAAACTAGAAAATCTGAAAGTTGGTGATAAAATCGCTATCCCACGAAAAATAGATGTGTTTGGCTCACATTCTATGCGCGAGTGCGAAGTCAAGTTATTAGCTTATTTAATTGGCGATGGCGGATTAACTAATTGCAATCCACGATTTACAAATGGTAATTCATTACTGCAAACCGATTTTTTGCAAGCAGTTGCGGATTTTGGTGGTTTAACAGTACGTTGGGAAACTTCTCAAGGAAAACGCACACCATCACTTTGTATTCGAGGAGATTTAGAATTTATTGCTAGTCAAAGACAGGTTTTTGCTGAAAGTTTTAAACTAGCGATTCAATCGCACTCTTTGACAGGAAAAGAAATAAGTCAATTAATTGGAGTCAGTCCTACTTTACTTTGCGCTTGGAAGCAAGGAGTCTGTGTACCAAATTTAGAAACTTTTGAGCCATTAAGCGAAATTTTGCAATTAGAGTCAGAAGAGTTTGTATCTCATGGATTTGCCTGCATGAGCAAATCTCGGAAGAATTCGCTAACGCTTTGGTTAGAAGAATTAGGTTTATGGGGCAAAGATGCTCATTCTAAAACTATACCAAATATCTTTTTTAAGTTAGAGCGATCGCAAATAGCCTTATTCCTTAATCGTCTGTTTGCCACTGATGGATGGGCTGCACTGCTTACTAGCGGACAATCACAGTTAGGCTATGCAACAGTCAGCGAAAAACTAGCAAGGCAAATTCAACATCTGTTATTAAGATTTGGCATTATTGCATCTCTCAAAAAACGGTCTGTTAAGTATAAAAATACCCGCAGACCAGCATGGCAATTAGATATTACTGATGCCTTATCTATTAAAACTTTTATCGCAGAAATAGGTATCTTCAGTAAAGAAGAAGCAATAGAAAAAGTTGCAGCAGCAATATCTCAAAAAAGATATCAAACTAATCGTGACTTGATACCTGTAGAGATTTGGGAACAAATAGCATTAGCAAAAGGTAATGAAACTTGGAGTAGTTTAGCTAGAAATGCAGGGATTCAAGGGACAACAAATATTCATGTTGGTAAACGTGCCCTAAAACGGGAAAGACTTTGGATACTAGCTACAGCTTTAGATAATTTACCACTTCAACAGTTAGCAAATAGTGATGTTTATTGGGATGAAATAGTTGCGATTGAGTCGGTGGGTAACAAGCAGGTTTATGACTTAACAATTCCAGAAACACACAATTTTGTTGCTAATGATATCTGTGTACACAATACAGCCTTTTGCTTAAACCTTGCTCATAATATCGCCGCTTCTTATAAATTACCAGTTGCTTTTTTTAGTTTGGAAATGTCCAAAGAGCAATTGACCCAACGGTTATTAGCTAGTGAAGCGCAAATTGAAAGTAGTTATCTGCGGACTGGTCGCCTCAGTCAAACACAATGGGAACCTTTAAGCCGTGCTATTGGTATCCTTTCGGAGATGCCAATTTATATTGACGACACGCCGAATATTACAGTTACACAAATGCGTAGTCAGGCACGAAGACTGCAAGCGGAAGTTGGAACTGAATTAGGATTAATTGTAATAGATTACTTGCAATTGATGGAAGGAGCAGGCGATAATCGAGTTCAAGAATTGTCAAAAATTACGCGTCAACTTAAAGGTTTAGCGCGGGAATTATCTGTACCAGTTATTGCTTTATCTCAGTTAAGTCGAGGGGTGGAAGCGCGTACTAACAAACGCCCGATGTTATCTGATTTGAGAGAAAGTGGAAGTATTGAACAAGACGCGGATTTAGTAATAATGTTGTACCGCGACGAATACTACTCTCCCGATACTCCCGATCGCGGCATTGCAGAAGTAATTATAGCTAAACACCGCAACGGGCCAACAGGGACAGCGAAACTTTTGTTTAATCCACAGTTTACAAAGTTTCAAAATTTAAAAATTTAGCCGTTGAATTGGGGACTGGGGACTGGGGAAGAAGCAGGGGAGCAGGGAGCAGGGGGAAAATTCCTCTCCTCTGCACCCTTTCCCCTTGCCCTGTGCCTCTTCTCAATGCCCAATGCCCCAATCTTTATTTAACTCCCAGCAATTCCACATCAAAAATTAGAGTTGCATTGGGTGGAATCACGCCACCAGCACCACGAGCGCCATAGCCTAACTCAGATGGGATGATTAACTTACGACGGCCGCCGACTTTAATTGTGCTAACTCCCTCGTCCCAACCTTTGATTACCTGTCCTACGCCAATTTTAAAGCTGAAGGGTTGGCCGCGATCGCGTGAACTATCAAACTTAGTACCATCTTCTAGAGTGCCGACATAGTGAACTTCAACCGTTTGTCCTGGTTGAGGAGTCGCGCCAGTCCCCTCTTTTAACTCCACATACTTCAATCCAGATGGAGTAGTTACGGCATTAGCGTCAGACATAGTATTACTCGCAATTAAGATATTGTTTTCAGTTACAGTTGTGGCCGGTGGCGGCGTTTGGGTTAACTGAGCAGCAATGGCAGTATTCTGTTTACTGCCTACTTGCCCCACAGCCAAAAGCACAACACACACCAGCATGAACGCCACGCTGAGGAAAATTGGTTTCAAAATCAGTTCTCCTTACTTAAGTATCCTGGCAAAAAGATTACCAATAGGACACAATTAGTTTAAATCAGAAAGGACATCTTAACGCCAAAGCTTATTTTCCAAATCGCGCAATTGCCGCTCTAAACGGTCAATTCTACCCCGTAGTTCGTCCACCTCCGACTGTCGAGCTACGCCTAAATCTTGCATCATATTTCGCATTTGTCGTTGCATTTGGACATCCCAGTTTCCCTGCTCCGACTTTAACTGCTGGGCAATATCATCTATAACTGCCTTAGCTTGCTCAGGATTGAGCTTACCATCTTTAACCAAGTCATCGCTAACTTGGCGCAGTTTTTCTGCTACTAAAGACGTTGTGCCAAGACCCATCATCATTAGCTGTTGTAACCAGTTGTTGTTATCCATATTCCCTTCCTCTTACTTGTGTCAAACCAGCTGACCCTTGCTCCTGGTGTAGGCAATCAAGCTATGCAAAAAGCGTAGTTCTTCTAGCCTACATCTCTATTTTGGCAAATTAGCAAACACAGAGAGCGCAGTGTGTGATTATAGAACTACTCAAGTTTCAGGTTGCCCCAGATTTAAGGGAAAATTTTATCCAGAAGGACACGCAAATTTTGACAACAGCGCTGGCTGAATATCCTGGGTTTCTCGGTAAAAAGGTTTGGATCAACCCTGATGATCCTACATAAGTTATGCCGATCAGTCTCAATTAACCAAAACAAGGGGCAAAATCCCCTTGTTTTGAAGGTAAGAGCTTGTCAGGAAACAACCTTCCTTCTTTTTAATTAGAAATGCTTTCTCAGTAAGCTTTTTAGGTGGCAAATTGTAAAAGTTGTTTCTTGACAGGCTCTAAGTAAAATTCCGTCACAGAGACTAGTCGTCTGTGTCATAAATTCTGATACGTGAGGGTGGTGAGATCCCCGACTTCTTTAAGGATGCTGTTGGCGAATAGGGGGTCTTACCCCCTAATAAGGTTAGGAACAGCTAGTAAGAAGATAAAACTAATGGA